>NZ_JACJEF010000018.1:0-41360 GCF_014163935.1 Pseudoalteromonas sp. SR41-7
ACCAAGCGCACAGGGCGTGCATCTGTGAAAGTGTTATGGCAAGGATGGCTTAAGTTACAAGCCATCCTGGAAGGCTACGATTTAGCAAAATCTCTTGAGTCAGACTTGTGATCAAGAGACAGCTAATAGCGGCTTTATTTTTGTGGGCGATTTTTTATAAAAATTATTGAATTTTTTGTATGCGTTAAGGTCTATCAGCATGCAAATATACTTATACAGTGGAATAACCATGCAAAACATGCCATCAATTAAACGTTGTACTCGAGAAGAGTTAGCGCCAGAGCAAGATTTGGGGCGTTTAGTCTCTTTTTTACGTTCGAGATTAGCCATTCATGTTGATGCCAAGTTACTTCCTATGGACTTAACTTCTGCGCAATATATTGTGGTTGTACTACTTGCGAGAGAGTCGGTTAATACGCTTGCAGGACTTTGCGAGTATATGGTTTATGATCGTGGCGCTATGAGCCGCTTACTAAACCGACTTGAAGAAAAAGGACTCATTATTAAAACGCAATGTGAGCTTGATAAGCGCTCAACTATTTTGTGTTTAAGTGAAAAAGGTAAAGCTCTTTGTCCTGAAATTATGCCTGTAGTGAACGAAGTCTATGCGCAAGCATTAAATGGTTTTTCAGAGCCAGAAAAAAACCAAATAATCGACTTACTATTCAAAGCTATAAATAATCTTGATTCACTGCCAGACTCCCCCCAAAAGTAGATTATCAATAAAATAGCGATACTGTTTCAATAGAAAGTTAGCGTGCTAATTAGTTGATCTGATTGTGCGCAGAATCTAACTTTGATAATATAGTTGCCTAGGCAATTAAGGTTATTATCTTGTTAGGTTTGTTATGATTGAAAATAATTTGTTAGTACAATTACAGCAGCAATATCCAGAACATACTTTTATGCAACATCACTTAAGTGTTGTCCATAAGGGACGTTTTGCTAACGCGATTGTGTATCGATATAAAGATAATGAATTTGATTTAATTGTTAAAGATTTTAGCCAAAGCCCGTGGTTTATCCGCAAAACATTTGCACGAATGTCGGTAAATCAAGAGTACAAGGGGTTGAGCCGTTTAGCTGAGCTTGATGCAGTTGCTAACCGCTTTTGTAGATTGTCGCCGCTAGCGGTTGCTTATAACTATATTGAAGGCACGCCACTGCGCGCTTTAATTCATGAAGACAAAACACTACCTGTTAACTTTTTTAGTGAGCTTGAGCGTCAAGTAGCAAAAATGCATCGCAAAGGCATCGTGCATTTAGACTTGCGTAATATGGGTAATATTTTATGCGGCGCAGACGGTAAACCTTATTTTATTGATTTTCAGTCCACTATTAGCTTTTCTCGTTTTCCACGTTGGTTGCAACGCTTTATGCGAGGATCTGACATGTCAGGCGTATATAAAGCATGGAATAAATTGGGTGAGCAACCTCTGCCACAAAAAAAACAAGACTATTTAGAGCGCTTTAATCACGTGCGTAAACGCTGGATTTTTAAAGGTTACCCAATACAGCGAGGCTATGCGTGGGGCGCTGCACTTATTACTCAATTTGTAGATTCTGACTTAGTACGAAATATTACTGATAGACTTTAATTTAAAGCATAAACCGTAATTTAAAAACACCTAATTCATTGTGTGATTTTGCCCATATTAGCCTAGCTAATATGGGGTTTTTTTTATTATAAGTAATCCATTTGGTTTGCTTACTTGTTGTTTAATCCCTCAAAAACAAGTCCTTTTACTGTTTTTTTAATTTTTTAAAATAAATATTAGTACTGCATTTAGTTTGCCCATACAATGCGCAAAAATAGCTTGCGCATGCTTAATAAGTTCACGTTTTTTCTGCAATTTTTTATTGTTCAAGTAGACTATAAATAATGTGCGCTTTTAAATTTTAAGGTTTTAAGATGATTGAGTATCCGGTAGACCAACTTCCACAGCTCATAAATGATTTATTGCAATGCGATACAACAGAACGCAAAAATAAATTATTAGCAGATGCGCAGTTAACGCTTTCAACAGAGCACCTGTCATTACTTTTTGAGGCGATACCAAAAGAACAACGACTTGAAATTTGGCAGTTGCTTGATGAAGACACGCAACACGAAATTTTTGTTAATTTAAGTGAAGATAGTTGTTTGTGGTTGCTACAAACGCTAGAAGACACTGAGGCTTTTAAACTTCTTGATGAAGTTAATGTAGAAGAGCTACTGGAACTTGAAGAAGTTATACCAGAGCGATTTGTTGAGTATGCAAAAAAGCAACTCGATGAAGCGCAAACCAAACAATATGATTTAGCGCAGCAATACCCGCCAGAGCAATTAGGTCACTGGTTAGGTTTTGACTTTTTAAAAGTATCGGAGAAGCTAACAGCCGGTGGTGCTAAAAAATTGCTACACAAAGGTTTACCGCAATACAGTGAAGTTATTTATTTAGTAAGCCGCAAGGGTAGTTTAATAGGTGAGGTTGCGGTAAATGATTTAATAAAAGCCAGCGACACCGATAACTTAATGACATTGGCAAATCATGACTTTTCATCGCTCCATGCTGATGATGATTTATATGAAGCGGCAGAAGTGGTGATCCACAGTGAAAAAATGGCACTGCCAGTGGTTAATGTTGATAACAAATTACTTGGGCGATTAACCATTGCCTCTGCTTATGAATTACGACAAGAAATTGCTGATGAAGCAGCCGCTAAAGCCGGTGGTTTACGTGAAGACGAAGACCTGTTCGCAAGTGTGCGAAAAAGTGCTAAAAACCGTGGCATATGGTTAGGTATTAATTTAGCTACTGCCTTTTTAGCGTCGTGGTTTATCGGTTTATTTGGCGCAACGATAGAACAAGTTGTAGCACTAGCGGTATTAATGCCAGTGGTCGCTTCTATGGGGGGAATTGCAGGTAGTCAAACATTAACCGTTATTGTGCGAGGTTTAGCGCTTGGACAGGTTACAGATTCAAACCGTAATGCGTTGCTTAAAAAAGAGCTGCGTGTTGGCGCTGTAAATGGCTTGGTATGGGCGTTTGTAATCGGCCTACTTACCTTTTTATGGTTTAACGACTTAATGCTTAGTATTACGATTACGGTAGCCATATTATTGAATTTAGTGGCCGCGTCACTAGCGGGTGTTGTTATTCCGTCTATTTTAGACAAAATGAAAATTGATCCTGCGTTATCTGGTTCGGTAATTTTAACTACCGTTACCGATATTGTTGGGTTTGTTACCTTTTTAGGTTTAGGCAGTTTATTGCTTTTATAAGCCTTATACCAATTCGCTTAATTAAGTGAATTGGTATTACTAACAGGAAAATACAATGACCTTTGAAGTCATGATTTGGTGTGCAATTGCTTTGTGTATTTCACAATCGGCAATATTTTCGGGCTTAAACTTAGCGTTTTTTTCACTAAGTAGGCTTCAGCTTGAAATGGAAAGTGCAAAAGGGAACGAGGCGGCCATAAAAGTCATGGCCCTTCGAAACGACTCTAACTTTTTATTATCGACTATTTTGTGGGGTAACGTAGGTATTAACGTACTACTTACACTACTTTCTGATTCGGTATTAATGGGCGCAAGTTCGTTTTTATTCTCAACTATCGCAATTACTATTATTGGTGAAATAACACCACAGGCTTATTTTTCGCGTAATGCGTTAAAAATGGCGAGCCTACTTTCGCCGTTAATTAAGTTTTATCAGATTCTGTTTTATATAGTTGCTAAGCCAACTGCTTTAATTCTCGATGCATGGTTAGGTAAAGAGGGGATTACGTACTTTGCTGAAAGTGAGCTCAGGGGTATTATTCGCAAACACATAGAGGCTGAAGAAGCTGATGTTCAACACGTTGAGGGAATAGGCGCGCTTAACTTTTTTAGCTTAGATGAAATAAGCGTAACCAAAGAGGGTGAGGTAATTGATCCAGACTCGATTATTGCTTTGCCTACTAAGCTTGATTTGCCTATTTTCCCAGACTTTACATTAACAACTGATAATGAGTTTTTACGCAAACTACATAAGTCAGGTTATAACTGGGTGATCATTACCAATGAAGACGGTTGGCCTTTATTAGTGGTAGATGCTGACGGCTTTTTAAGATCAGCGTTATTTGAGCCAGATACGTTTGACCCTTATCACTATTGTCACAGACCTATAATTGTTGCTGATGAAGCGATGCGTTTGAGTGAAGTGATTTTAAAAATACGGGCTAATCATTCTTTAGATAAATCGTTTGATGGGGCCATTGATCACGATGTGGTATTAGTGTGGAGCGATGTGAAACGCATTATTACCGGGGCTGATATATTTGGTCGGTTGCTCAAAGGTATGAGTGCACCAAAACTCGAACTGCATGAAAATACAGAGAATAAAAAGCCGCTGTAAAGCGGCTTTTTTGTATTTAGTTGGATGGAGCTTTACGCCCAACCTTCGTAGCGCTTACGACGTGACAGCACTATCGTTAATATAATACCTAAAAACAGGCCTAAAAACGCAATAGCACCACCGTAAGTAAGTAGCTGGCGTTTCTCTTTTGAGCTAGCAGCTTCTTTTTGAGTGCGCTCTTGCTCTAGCGTTGTTTTAAGCTTAGTAATTTGAGCAGATAACTGCAGATTTTGATCTGTTAAAGTTTGGTTTTGTTCTTGTAGCTGTGGAAGTTCTATTTGAGCTTGACGTAGCTTTTCTTGCATAGTGCTCATTTCGCTACTTAGTGTTTTGTACTGTTGGTGTAAGCCCGCTGTTTTAGTAATAAACTTAGTTTCTATCCAGCCTTCGCGGTCTTTATCATCTTTAATTTTTATAAAGCCGTTTTCTTCATTTGATAACAAGGTTAACTTTGTTCCAGCATCTACAGAGCCGAGTAGTCGATAATTTTTACTCGCCCCAGAGCGCATAAAAGTGTATAGATTATCGATAATATAAGCGGTGTTTGCATTCGTTGAATTTGCAGGTTGTGCTTCTTGTGCATAACTCATGAATGTGGTGGCTGTTAAAAGTAGCCCTAATAAACAATGTTTTAGCATTTATCTACCTTGTTGATCTAACTGCGTCCGTTATGAACGTGATTTTTATTTCACATAAGTAGTTAGATAGTATGGATTAAATAGATCAATAGCAAGACTGATATTGTAACCCAGTACGGTAACGCAGGAGTAGTTATCGAGTCCACTAGGTTACAAGCCTCACGCTATGATTAAATTGCTCCTAGATAGAACGAAATTTAATCCACAAAGGTCATCAGGCCCTAAAATAAGGTTAAAAAATTTGCATTGTTAAGGCGCTTTGTTTATTTTGAGCACTTATTTATTTTAAAGGTAATCCGCAAACCGAATGGATACTGAGATAGAACTGAAATTTTTGGTATCAGATGCCGTTATTCCACTGATCCCCTCGTTAATTACTCAATTTGCAAAAACGGTGAAGAATAAACCGTCTCGCAGCTTACAAAATGCATACTACGATACGCCAAGCAGAGAGCTTAGAGCGCTTGATATAGGCTTTCGAACGCGTTGTTCTGACAGCGAATGCGAGCAAACTATAAAGCTTGCAGGTGAAGTGGTAGGTGGTTTACACCAACGTCCAGAGTACAATTTACCAATTGAATCAAGCCGCCCTAATTTAATGGCGTTTGATGCTGATATTTGGCCTCATGGCATGCAAATAAGCGCCATTTCAAAAAACCTGTATCCAATATTTAGTACTAACTTTATTCGTCGTACTTGGTTAATTGAAACTGAAAGTGGCGCTAAAATTGAAGTCGTACTCGATAAAGGTGAAATTGCGGCTTCGGGTAAAATTGAAATTATTAGCGAGCTAGAAATTGAGCTAGTTGAGGGCAGTCGTAATGAGCTGTTTGCATTTGCAGATATACTAGTTAGCCAAAACTGCATACGCTTGGGTTTGTATTCTAAGGCCGCGCGTGGTTATCGACTTGCTGATGAAAAACCTTTAATGCCAAGCAAATCTATTGGTTTTGTACAATTACCAAAGTCGACTACTCAAGAGCGTGCTTTAGTTGAAGCTATGAACTTTGGCATTCGCTTTGTACAAAAGCACGAGCAGTGCTATTTCGATAAGCCAAGTTTAAAAACACTTAAACGCGTAACTGACGGCATCAGTTTAATCCGCCATACTTTTTGGCTATACGACGATATAGTATCTAAAGAAAGTACAGAGCACTTACGTACCGAACTTAAATGGTTATTAAGTGAATTAGCGTGGGTAGAAAACGCGATTCAATTAAAAACGTACACGTCTAAACGCCATGCTTTTTATAAAAAAATTAATGCGGCGCCAGCACTTGCTCAAGTCATTGGAGACTTAAAAGAGTTACAGCCAAGCATTGACGATATAAATGCACTGTTTCACAGCTCACGTTATAATCGTTTATTACTATCGTTAACTACCTGGTTAATCGATAAGCAATGGCGTAAAGACTGGGGGCAAGCAGAGCTTCAAGCGGCTGAGCAAAATGTGTCGTCTATTGCCAATAGGCTTTTCAATAAAGACTGGAAAAACCTGCACGAGTTGCTTCCAAAGGAGCAAACACTCGATGTCGCTTCGTATTTAAACCTACGAACTCAGCTTGAAAATAGCCTACTGAGCGGTAACTGTTTAGGATCGTTATTTGATAAAGAAGAACGCCTAGAGTTTAGATTGCCTTGGCTTGATATTTCTCATGGTATTTATGAATTAAGTACGCTTGAGTATTTAAAGCAATTATGTGCAGGGCAAGAGGACGAACAGCTTGCTAAAATCCAGTCATGGCTTGAACAAAAGTCTGAATATTTGGTCAGTGCCATGGAGCAAAGTCGCCTTGCTTCACTTGACATAGAACCTTACTGGCAAAAATAAATGATGCGCTTTTGTAATAAAATTCAGTTGCAAAAGTGTTTATTCGTTATTTTTTTATTAGTTAGTTTTAACACTTACGCTGAGCCCATATGGCATTTGTATAAAAACAAAAATGGCGTAAGTGTGTATTATCAAAGCCACAGTGATAATACCTTTGAAGTAAAAGCGCAGATGAGCGTGAAAGGCGTATCCACCAATGAGTTTTTAGAATTACTTAGTGATACCGATGCCGCACCCCAATGGCTCGAAAATATATCTCAGGTAAAGGTTATTAAGCACATAAGCCCATCAGAAAATTTAGTGTACAGTTATTTTAATTCTCCTTGGCCTGTTAGAGATAGAGATAGCATTACTTATTCTTGTTATTCACAGCTGACTGCAAATAAAAGCCAATTGCTTATTAAGGCTCGCCCTAATAAGCAGCCCAAAAACAATGGCGTTATAAGAATTACTACTTTAAATGCACGCTGGCTGCTGAGTGAGGACAAAGGCCGCCTTGATATTGAGTACCAAGTATATGCTTTGCCTGATGGGGCAATACCTACTTGGCTAAGCAATAAGGTCGGATTGAAAAGTACTTACATCACATTTATGAACTTGCATCATATGCTCACAGATAAAAAATACACTCCAAAACTACCTGTAATCAAAGCAGGTCAATGCTAAATATCGAATATATAATAATTTAATGGTGTGTTGAGTAGTCTTTAACTACGCTTAAGCAATAATGACACGCTATTATTTGGAGAATTGATGAAGTATTTAGTGGCTATATTATGTTTGATACACAGCTCATTCTTATTAGCTCAAGAATATACCTTTGGTGTAGTGCCGCAATACGAGCCGCAAAAGCTAAATACTATTTGGCAACCTTTGTTAAAGCAAGTAAGTAAGCAAACAGGGGTAACAATAAAGCTAATTACAGTTGAGTCTATTCCTGTATTTGAAAAAGCCTTTGCTAATGGCGAGTACGACTTTGCATACATGAACCCATGGCATAGTGTTGTAGCATACGAAAAACAGGGGTATTTACCACTAATAAAAGATGCAGGGCGAAAGCTGCAAGGTATTTTGCTCGTAAACAAAGACAGTGATATTGATAATTTAAGCCAACTAGAGGGCGCTGAAATAGCATTCCCTGCACCTAACGCATTAGGTGCGTCATTATTAATGAGAGCTGATTTAGCATTGTTATACGGGCTAACAATAAAGCCTGTATATGTCCAAACTCATCCATCGGTATATTTAAATGTAGCACTGCACTCAACAATGGCGGGCGGTGGTGTAATGGGCACATTTAAACAACAACCAGAAAGCTTACAAAATAAACTCAAAATTCTTTATAAAACGCGTGAAATTAGTCGCCACCCAATTGTCGCCCACCCAAGGGTTGATGCTGCAATACAGTTAAAAGTGCAACAAGCTATTTTAGATATAGGCCAAAGCGCAGAGCATAAACATTTACTTGCAGGTATCCCAATTATTAAACCTAGTATTGCAACTTTAGCAGAGTATCAGCAGTTAACTCAGTGGGGCTTGCGCTCATTTTATGTTGAAAATTAGAGGGTTTCGTAGTTTAAGGGCGCAAAGCTTTATTGTTGTATTGCTTTGTGGCTTGCTTATGGCATGTCTTTTTATGTTTTACGCATTACCTGAACAAGCGCGTTGGGTAAACGATGGGCTTTCAAAGGCTGCTCAGCGTTCTTTAGCGCAGTTATCGACTTCTATAACGACTCCGTTGTTAACTAGGCAATATGCAGAGCTATATGAAGAGATAGACAGTCAACTTCAAACTCGCCCTAATTGGAAAAGTATTAAAATTGTTGATGTTGATTCAAAAAACCAATTGTATCCGCTTGATAATTGGGTTGGAGCAAATGAAAACGGCGACATGCTGTTATCTCAACAGGTGATATTTTTAGACAAACCGCTGGCTAATATTAGCTTGGTTGTTAATTTTACTAATGAAATTAACGAATCTTCAAAACTTCATTACACCTTAATATATATACAATTTATTATTTTAGTTATCGTTTTTATAGGTTTGGCTTGGCTGGTGGATTACAGGGTTACATCGCCGTTGAGGACGCTAAAACTTGGGTTTTCACGTTTAGCCAAAGGCGACTTTGATTGCCATATAGATAAACAACAACAAAATGAAGTGGGCAGTGTAATAAATGCATTTAATAATATGGTTGATGAGGTTGCGAATAACCATCAAAAATTAAATGCATTACGAATTCAAGCTGAGTCTGCAAGTAAAGCAAAGTCAGATTTTATGGCCAGTATGAGCCACGAATTAAGAACTCCATTAAATGCAATTTTAGGCTTAGCCCAGCTGTATGGATATGATGAGAGTGCAAATAAAGTACAAAAAGAAAACGCGAAAAGCATTTATCAAGCTGGAGAACATTTACTATTACTCATAGACGATGTGCTTGATTTAACAGCTATTGAGTCGGGTAATATGCAGTTTAGTTTTTCTTATGTGCCTATTAAAAGCATATTAGAAGAGTCAGTAGAGCTTGTCACTGAGCTTATTAAAGGGCAATCAATAACACTGCAAACTCACGGTTTTGAGTCCTTAGAAGGGTTGAGTATTTATATTGATCAGCGCCGCTTTAAACAAGTGATGCTTAACTTGCTTTCAAATGCGATTAAATACAACAAACCAAATGGCAGTATTAATATTAATTGTCGGGTGTTAAGTAATAAACAATGCGAAATAGATGTAATAGATACCGGATGTGGATTTTCTCCAGATGACATTTCTCGCCTATTTAAACCTTTTGACCGCTTAGGCGCTGAAACCAGTAAAGTAAATGGAACCGGTATTGGTTTAGTGATAACTAAGCAGCTGGTAGAGCGTATGCAAGGGTCTTTGAGCGCACAAAGCGAGCAGCACAAAGGTTCTTGTTTTACGCTAAACTTTAACAGTTTTGATCAAACTGACTTGCCAGCACAAGTGCAAGCCCCTCAAATAACACAGCAAAGCTTAAATGCGGTAACGCTTCCTACGCTTGAGGTTTTAGTGGCAGAAGATCAAGTTACAAATCAGCAAGTGTTAAAACAGCAATTAACTATGCTTGGAGTGTGCTCTACTTTTGTAAGTAACGGTGAGCAAGCTTGGGAGGCCATACAAAATAAACGCTTTGATATTTTACTAACCGACATTCAAATGCCCTTACTCGATGGGTTAGGGTTAGCCAAAAAAATACGAGAAAACACTCATTTTGATGAACTGATTATAATTGCAATTACGGCCAACATTACCAAAAACAACATAGATAATTGCTATAGTTGTGGAATGAATGGCTTTTTAACAAAGCCTATTGAGCTTGTTAAATTAAAGTCGTTATTGATGGAGCATTCTCAAACTATGGTCAATACACGTTCAGAAAAATCAGATGGTGAAAATATAGCTTCAGATAGTTTTGATCAATTAGATATTACGCTACTAAAAGCAATGCTTGGTGATGATCCTAGCGTACATTGCATGGTATTTAATGCGTTTTTACAAACAGCAGGGGAGCAAATTAAATTAGCTAACGCGTATGCTAAGAGTAAAAACTATGTTGATTTAGCTTTTCAGGCTCATGCATTAAAGTCGTCTTCAAAGTCTGTTGGGGCTATTGAGTTGGCAAATATATGCCAGCAGATAGAAACACAGGCAGAAAACGAAACAGTTAAAAATGAATATATACAGCAGCTGGAAGAGCGCTTTAACGCTGTAGTCACACAACTTAAAAGCTATTGTTTACGATATGAAAAACGCACATAAAAAATGGCTCTTAAAGAGCCATTTTTTGTTTTAGGTATTTTAGTATTTAGCCGCTTGCCCTTTTTTGGGTAAAGCGTGCTGTATAAAGTCACGTAAATCGTTATTAGAGCTTTCTAAATCAGCGTGGCGAAGGTACATCATGTGTCCGCTTCTGTAGCCTTTAAAGCTCAAACGGTCTTTCATTTTACCGCTTGGGTCTAATTGCCATAACGTATATTTAGCGTCAAAGTAATTGGTTGCGCCATCAAAGTATCCTGATTGGATCATCACGTTTAAGTAAGGGTTTTGCGCCATTGCTAAACGTAGATTTTCGCCTGTATTATTACCGGTTCTATCCCATGGATGGACATTACCAAATAAGTTATATTTTACATCAGTTTTATAGTTTAACTCTTCACGTAAGTAGTGATTAATTGCAGGAGTGAAAGAGTGTAACCAAGAGGTAAGTTCAGCCCAGTAGTCTGGGGATTCACCCGCGTCTCTTTTATCCATTCCTAAATAACGAGAATCTAAGCGCCCCACAGTTTGACCGCGATCACGCAGTAGCTCTTTCCAGAAAAATTGAGTTTGAATATCTAAGTTATTTTGTTCAACAAATTTTTCTGATAAGCCAGCGTAGTGCGCCATTTTTGTAATTATGCGTCGCTTTTCATCAGCATTAATAAAGCCACCTTTAGCAAGCGCAGGGATTAACTCATTTACAGTAAACTCTTCAACTTCAGGTAATAACTCATCAAGATCTTTAGCTTGTAAATCGGCGTTAAGTGCTTTGTGATACCAAGCAGTCGCTGCAAAGTAAGGTAGGCGGTTAGCTGCTTTAATCGGACCATCGCGCTTAATACCAATGTCAGTAGGTGATACGAGAACAACACCGTTTATGTACATCCACTGACTGTTTTGAAGCTCATGAGCGAGTCCAGATACACGTGTTGTACCGTAGCTTTCACCAATTAAAAATTTAGGCGAGCGCCAGCGCTGTGCTCTATTTACAAAAGTATTTAACCACTCAGCAAGGTATTTAATATCGGCATTAACACCAAAAAATAACTCTTTTTGTTTTGCTTTGGAAGGAAGTTCGCCTTTTTCGTTTTCAAGTACGCGAGAATAGCCAGTATTTACCGGGTTTACGTAAACAATATCGGCAATATCAAGTACAGAATATGGGTTGTCTTTTACGCCATAAGGTTGAATTGGATAGCCTTCGTCATCAATTTTTAATACGCGAGGGCCAGTATAAGCAAGATGCATCCATACAGAAGCCGAACCCGGCCCGCCATTAAATGAAATAAGTAATGGGCGAGCTGTCCTGTCGTCAACTTTGTCACGTGTGTAGTAGGTGTATTGTAGTGTAGCAACCGCGTCGCCTTTATCATCCCATACAGGTTGTGTGCCTGTAGCTACGGTATAACTAAAACGCTGGCCATTAATTTTAGCCTTATGTTGGGTAACTACTTTGCTGTCTACATCAATACGACGTTGGTTATCGGCAAGCGTGCTTGTACTAATTATTAATGCAATAACGGTTATCGGTAAACTGATAATACGACTAAGCTTCATTAGGTGTCCTTATTATTGTTGATACATCATTAAAGATAAAAATGAGTTAAATAACAAAAGTATTGAGACTAGTGGCCGATAATACTGGTTAAGTAAGGTATTAATACATTGAAAGGCGCGTATTAATCGCTTTTATAGTTATTTTGGATTTACTTTCTTTATTTAGTTAATTGCAAAATTCAGGTATATTGCGGCCTACTTGTATTGATTTTTTATACAGGCTATCACCAAAAAATCTAACGGATTACGCTTTCAAGCACATAAGTGCACTCTACACCGGATGTTTATGACTAATGCTATTGCAGTAATTGCGTGGTATTTGTCGTTTTGTGGTAAAACTAATTAAAGGTAAAGAGAAGCTTTATGCAAAGAGTATTAGTGGTTGAAGACAGTAAAGTAGTGCAGCAGGTACTTCGCCACTTAACTGCACAATACCTTGATGTGGCAATCGATTTTGCTTGGTCTTTAGCTGAATGTGCCACTTACGTAGAAAAATACGACTACACGCTTGCGTTAGTTGATTTAACCTTGCCAGATGCTCCTCACGGTGAAGTCGCAAAATATACTTTATCTAAAAAGATTCCTACGGTTGTTTTAACCTCAAAAATAGATGAGTACAAGCGCCAACAAATGCTTGAATTAGGTGTCGTTGATTATGTTATTAAAGATAATCGCGACTCTTACCATTACGCCGTTAAACTAGTTGCGCAATTGCTAAGAAACCAAGGTTGTAAAGCATTAGTAGCAGATGATTCATTACTGAGCCGCTCGTTAATGAAGCAAATGCTTGAAAAGCAATTGTTTGATGTGACAGATGCCCACGATGGACAACAAGCACTCGAAATATTAAAAGCTAATCCTGATATAAAGCTACTTATGACCGACTACGCTATGCCTTCTATGGATGGCTTTGAACTTGTTAAAGCGGTACGTAACTTTAGAGGCCGAGACGACTTAGCAATTATTGGCTTGTCGGGCGCGGGGAAACATGGCCTATCAGCGCGATTTATTAAATATGGCGCCAATGACTTTTTAACAAAGCCATTTATGAATGAGGAGTTTCATTGTCGAGTACTTCAAACAATGGAGCAACTATCGTTAATTTCAGATATTAAAGAAAGCGCGCATAGGGATCATTTAACAGGGCTTCATAATCGACGCTATTTTTATCAATATGCAGAAAAGCTCCTTAAAAGTAAAAACCAGAAAAATACTCTCGCATTGTTAGATATCGATTTTTTCAAAAATATTAACGATACATTAGGCCATGAGGGTGGCGATCAGGCTTTAAAGCAGGTTGGTTCATTAATCCGTACTACGTTTTCAAAGTTTACAGTTGCACGGGTTGGTGGAGAAGAGTTTGCCATAATATTACCTGAGATAGAGCTTGAACGTGGTCGTGAATACTTTGAAGCATTTAGAAAAAAGCTGGCTAGTTACGATTTTTCTATCAGCGATAAATCAATTAAAATTACTACAAGTATAGGCTTGGCAGACTTTCAAGACACTAGCTTGACGCAGGCAATGCGTGTTGCTGACAAAGCATTATACGAAGCTAAAAACCAAGGAAGAAACTGCGTGGTATAGCTCTGTTATATAAAGCTAAGCATGCAATTAATATATTGCACGCACCAATGTAGATAACTTGTTAAATTAACGCACCTAATTGGTGCGTTTTTTTTGTTGTTTAGTTTCTGTTTTTCACTAACTTATTGTTTTAAAAAATATAAAAATAGTGGCACAAAGGTTGGATTGTTTAACCCAACAGGATAACAATAAAGAGTCCGAGGGGGCCGCTATGAAAATGATTAGTGCAATCATAAAACCATTTAAATTAGACGACGTGCGTGAAGCACTCGCTGATTTAGGAATTGAGGGGATGACAGTAGTTGATGTTAAAGGTTTTGGACGTCAACGAGGTCATACTGAGTTATATCGTGGTGCAGAATACCAAGTAGATTTTATTCCTAAGATCAAACTTGAAATTGCAACTCGTACTGAAAATTGTCAACGCGTTGTTGAAGCAATTACTAAAATTGCATCAACAGGTAAAATCGGTGACGGGAAAATTTTCGTGTACGACTTAGATCAAATTGTTCGTATCCGTACTGGCGAACTTGACGAAGAAGCAATTTAAGGGGGTCTCATGGAAAATACAATAATAGAACTAAAGTTTTCACTCGATACCTTCTATTTTTTAATATCAGGTATATTAGTAATGTGGATGGCAGCAGGTTTTGCCATGTTAGAAGCGGGCTTAGTTCGCTCTAAAAACACAGCTGAAATTTTAACTAAAAATGTCGCGCTGTATTCAATTGCATGTACGATGTTTTTATTAGTTGGCTACAACATTATGTATGTAGACAATGCCGAAGGTGGTTTTATTCCTTCAATAGGCGCTTTAATTGGCACACAAGCTGCTGATGCTGACCATTCTTTAGAATCTGATTTTTTCTTCCAAGTAGTATTTGTTGCAACGGCTATGTCGATTGTATCGGGTGCAGTTGCTGAGCGTATGAAGCTATGGGCTTTCCTTGGCTTTGCTGTAGTACTAACTGGTTTTATTTACCCTATTGAAGGTTACTGGACATGGGGTGGTGGTTTCTTATCTGAAATGGGCTTTGTAGATTTTGCAGGTTCTGCAATTGTACATGGCGCAGGTGCAGCTGCTGCACTAGCGGGTGTACTAATCCTAGGTGCTCGTAAAGGAAAATATGGTAAAAACGGTGAAATATACCCAATTCCAGGTTCAAACTTACCACTTGCTACACTAGGTACATTTATTTTATGGATGGGTTGGTTTGGCTTTAACGGTGGTTCTCAATTACTACTTTCGGATAAAGAAAACGCAACTGCGGTAGGTCAAATATTACTTAATACTAATGCAGCTGCTGCAATGGGTGCTATTGCTGCACTGTTTGTATGTAAGATACTTTGGGGCAAATCAGATTTAACCATGGTATTAAACGGTGCATTAGCAGGTTTAGTTGTAATTACTGCTGACCCACTTTCACCTTCTCCATTAATGGCATGTTTACTAGGTTTACTTGGTGGCTCATTAGTTGTGTTTAGCATTATAGCACTTGATAAAGTTAAGATTGACGATCCAGTAGGTGCTATCTCTGTACACGGTGTGTGTGGTGCATTAGGTATTATGTTAGTACCGCTAACCAATGGTGATGCAAGCTTTGTTAATCAGTTAATTGGTTTAGTGTGTATTCTTGCCTTTGTATTTGTAGCATCATTTATTGTTTGGACTGTGCTTAACAAAACAATGGGTATACGAGTAACTGAAGAGGAAGAACTAAACGGTATGGATCAACACGATTGTGGTATTGAAGCCTACCCAGAGTTTGTTTCTGTTCGAAATAGCTAATAGTTTATTTAAATAATAGTGTGTTTACATAAAGCCCTACTTCGGTAGGGCTTTTTTTGTTTCAGGGGGGGTTAACTTTTCGGATGTTAGGATATGCCCAATATGCTAAGCTCACACTCGTGAATAACCCTTGGAATAAATTACACTTAAATGGCCGACAATAAAAAAACACCTACCAGCAAACCTGCAGCTAAACGTGCTAGTAAATCGTCAAGCACGACAAAAAAAAGCACATCAAAGGGCAGTAAAAAAACAGTGAATCCCACTGTTAAACGCTCTTTTATGAGAAAAACATGGTCAGTGTTTTGGAAATTCAGCTTGGCTGTTTTTATTGCAATGGCAATGTATTTCATTTATTTAGATTCAAAAACTACACGTATATTTGAAGGTAATAAATGGCAACTTCCAGCGCAAGTGTATGCTCGTTCTATGGAGTTCTATCCGGGGCAATTTTTATCAAGCCAAGAAGTTGTGTTTGAGTTAGAGCGTTTACATTATTCATCTGTTAATAGATTAAGCAGAACAGGGCAGTTTGTTAAAACAGCAGATAGCATCAAGATTTATCGCCGTGATTTTGAATTTTATGATGGCCTTGAAGAATCACATATTATTGAACTTCGTTTTGCAGGGCAAAAAGTTGCGACCATTAAAGATAAGTTTGGCAGGCGTTTAAACTCTGCTCGCCTAGAACCTGTGCAAATAGCGCGAATTGGCAACGACTCTAAACAAGATAGAGAATTTGTACCGCTAGATAAGTTCCCAGCCATGCTTAAAGATACGCTACTGGTAGTTGAAGACCGTGATTTTTATGATCACCATGGTGTGTCGGTGTTTTCTATTTTACGTGCGCTTTATTCAAATATTAAAGCGGGACGCACCGTTCAAGGTGGCAGTACGCTTACTCAGCAATTAGCTAAAAATATTTACCTCACGCGTGAGCGTTCTTTAGTACGAAAAATAAATGAGGCCTTTATTGCCCTTATTTTAGATTATCGCTATTCAAAAGATCAGATATTAGAAGCTTACTTAAATGAGGTATACCTAGGGCAGTCATACAACCAAGGTATCCATGGTATGGGGCTTGCTTCTGACTTTTACTTTTCAAAGCCTGTAGACGAGCTTGAGTACGATCAAATTGCTCTGCTGGTGGCAATGGTTAAAGGCCCATCTTATTACAACCCACGTCGTTATAAAGAGCGCACAATGGAGCGCAGGGACTTAGTGCTGCGTCTAATGGTCGAAAATAAGTTACTTAGCACAAAAGAGTACCGTGCATCGCTTAATCGCCCAATTGATATTGCGCCAATGAAAGCCAGTTTACAAAAATCATACCCAGGCTATTTAGAGCTAGTAAACAGAGAGTTAAATGAATTATTACCTGATCAGCAAACACTTGATGCAGGCGTAAGAGTATTTACTTATTTTGACTTGCAAAAGCAAACAGCAATGGAAGAGTCGATTGAAAAGAGTTTACCGTACTTGGAAAATCGCCCTAGAACTGAAAAACTAGAAGCAGCCATGATCTCTGTTAATGTAGAAAAAGGCGGTGTTTCTGCACTTATTGCTGGTCGCGATGTTCGATATTCAGGATTTAACCGTGTTTTAGACACAAAACGTAATATAGGCTCGCTTGTAAAACCTGCCGTGTATTTAACCGCACTGCAATTGCCACATTATAATTTAGCTACTTTGCTTGATGACTCGCCAGTACAGGTCACAAATGAGCAAGGTAAAGTGTGGCAACCAGAAAATTTTGACCACCAATACCGTGGTGCAATTCCACTTTATAAAGCATTTAGTAACAGTATAAATATCCCAGCGGTTAATTTAGGCCTCGATGTAGGTGTTGATAAAGTAGTAAATACATTGAAAGGTTTAGGCGCAACAGGGGCGATAGACGAATACCCATCGCTGCTTTTAGGGGCTGTTGAAATGTCGAGTTTTGAAGTGGCTCAGCTTTATACAACAATTGCTGCAGATGGCGAATATAAAAAGCTCACTGCAATTTCGGCATTAACTGACTCTGTTGGTAAAGTACTTTATAAGCATAAAGTAAATGCAGAGCCTCGTTTTGATAAATCTGCAATGTATATGACCAAATACGCAATGAAACGCGTAACGAAAGATGGCACTGCTAAACGCTTAAATTTACACTTTCCGTCAATCCAGCTCGCTGGTAAAACAGGGACCAGCAACGATTTACGTGATAGTTGGTTTGCAGGCTTTGATCAAAATACAGTGACTGTTGCGTGGCTTGGTCGAGATGACAACAAAAGCACTGGTTTAACAGGTAGCGTAGGCGCATTAGAAGCATATATTCGTTACTTAAAACCACTTAACCCACAAGCAATAGCTGATACGCGTCCACCATCAATACGCTGGGCATTTGTAAATGAGCAAACGGGTAAGCAGGCACCACCAGGATGTGGCAAGGTGATTCAGCTACCGCTTAGAGCGAGTGAGTTCGAGCCTAGGCCGCAATGCATACGTTAGTTTAAGATTACTTTAAACAACAAAGCCGCTTATTTAGCGGCTTTGTTGTAAGTTGTAGTTAACGTAATTATACCAATCCGTAATAATACTTAATCAATTTGAGGGGTTAAATCTGACGTTAACTACGTTAAAAATTTCTGATATAGAACAACTAAATAACGAAATTTTTGCCTTGTTATCGACACGATTTTCTTCCCTCAAAATAGATCACTTAATTAAGCGAATTGGTATTAAGATTTAAAAAACTGCATTGATTTGGTTAAATCATTAGATAAGCGACTTAATTGCTGTGCATCTTGTAGCGTTGATTGAGCCGATGTTAGCGTTTGATCTGCTAAATTACTCACTTCTTGCGAATCATTTAATGCTTGTGTTGTTGCATTTGATTGCTGTTTAACACGCTCTGCAATTACTTCACCTTGATGTTTAATATCGCCCATACTTTGCTCTGCACTTTGCAATACTTCATTGGTTTGATTGGCTGCTTTTACTGATTGCTCCATTTTTTCAACACTTGAGCGCATTTTTTGCTGGGTGTCGTCAGATGCTTGTTGTAAAGAGCTAATAATTTGATGTATTTCTTGGGTTTGTGTTTGTGTACGCTGAGCAAGTGTTCTTACCTCATCAGCTACAACGGCAAATCCACGGCCATGCTCGCCGGCTCGCGCGGCTTCAATAGCGGCATTAAGTGCAAGCAAGTTTGTTTGATCGGCTATTTCACTGATCCCTTTACTTACTTTGCTAATTTCTTGGCTATCTTGTGCTAGCTTATCGAGCGCTTGTTGGCTCTCTGCAAATTCAATTTGGAGGTCTTGCATATATTTAGCAAGCTCCATTGTATTGTCTGAACCTTGTTTCACATGAGCTGCAGCATCTTGCGCGGTAAGCGTAGCTTGATGCGCAGACTCTTCAACTGCAAGTGCGTTTTGAGCCATATCGCTTAGTGCATTATAAATAGCATTTACTCTAATTTGCTGTTTTGAAACATCATTGCTTGTTTGGCTGCTCGCATGTGATAGCGATTTAGTTGCATCGCATAGCTCTTCTGTACTTGCTTTAACATCAAATAATAAATGTGAAAATGCGTTAAGTAATGCGTTGTAGCGCGATGCAATAATTCCCATTTCATCATTAGTGCTCGAATCGATAGTTGCATTTAAGTCGCCATTCGCGGCTCTATTCGCGGCATCAGCAAAGCGATTAATGGTATCAACAACTGCAAAATAAAAACCAATCATCAAATAAAATGCAAATAGCAAACTGATCAATGAAGCAGCTAAAACAAGATTTCGTGTCCACTGTTGAGTTTGTAGTTTTGCCTCTATAAGGCTCTCAAGTGTTGGAATGCTCTTACTAACAAGTTGATTAATACTACTGTGAACGTTGTTTGTTAGCTTATTGAACTCTGATTGAGTTAATAGAATATCGTCTGGCTCAAGTAGTTTTTCATCTATCGCGTTTTTAAATGCACCCACAGCACTGTGTAAACTAGTTAAAGGAGGCATGAGCGCTTTGTTTACTGATTTATCTGCATTGGTGGCTACATTGAGTATTTTATCGAGTTGTTTTTCGTATAAAGGAAGTGACTTACTAAAATTTGAAAGTGCTATAAACGTATCGGGCGTAAAACGGTTACTAGCTAAAACAGTATTAGCGCTTTGCGCTGTTGAGTTTATTTGCATTATAAGTGCAGGAATTGGCGTGACTAAAGAGCGGTTTACATAAGCGCTTGCTAACTGACTGTCTAAGGCTAGATTTGATTGAATAGAAACAAGTTCAAGTACTTCATTTGCTTGTGTGTCTTTTATGTCAAAGCCGAGTGAGCGAGCTATTTTTATATTTTGATTCGTATCTCCCTGCATTTGATTTGAAAGTATAGCTCTGTAGCCTTTTAAGCCTTGCTGTTGCATTTTTGAAACAGTAATACTTTCACTTAATAACGAGACTAAAAAAAACAAACTAAGTGATAGAGGAACGAGTAAAATTCCAAACATTAAGCTGATTTTAGTTTTGTATTTTAAGTTTGCCATTAGCTGGATAGCGGGAAAAGAAAATTGGCGTAATCCTGACATAAGGCTCTCTTGTATTTTTTGTAATAGAGTAAAGGTGAATAGACCTTGTTATGCTTAATTATCATTCATTTATAGTACACTACAAATAAAAAAAGCCCTTTCGGGCTTTTTTCAATCTTTAGTCTTAATTACATACTTAAAAACAAGTGGTTACAAATGTATAAATAGTAATTTTTAGCTTAAAGTTTAGCAAACGAGCGTTCCGCTGCCGCTATTGTGTCTTTTACTTCTTGCTCAGTATGCGCAGCACATACAAAACCAGCCTCAAATGCTGATGGGGCAAGGTAAACGCCTTCTTCAAGCATGAGGTGGAAAAAACGTTTGAAGCGCTCTAGGTCACACTCAGTTGCTTGCTTGTATGTCGTTACTTTTTCAGCATCAGTAAAAAAGAATCCATACATGCCGCCCGCATAGTTAGTTGTTAGCGCAACACCGGCTTTTTTAGCACCAGCTTCAAAGCCTTCACAAATTGCTTTTGAAATAGCTTCTAACTTATCGTGAAGGCCAGGCTCACTTAATAGCTCAAGTGATTTTAAACCTGCAGCCATTGCAATAGGGTTACCAGAAAGAGTACCAGCTTGGTAAACTGGTCCTACAGGCGCAATGTAATCCATTATTTCAGTTTTACCACCAAACGCGCCAACTGGCATGCCGCCGCCAATTACTTTACCTAAACACGTAAGATCTGGTTTAATGTTGTAATAAGCTTGTGCACCGCCAAGTGCAACACGAAAGCCTGTCATTACTTCATCAAAAATAAGTACTGATTTATATTCGTCACACACATCACGCAAACCTTCTAAAAAGCCAGGCACTGGTGGAATACAGTTCATGTTACCGGCTACTGGCTCTACAATAATGCAGGCAATTTCGTCTGCGTATTTTGCAAAAATAGCTTTTACTTCATCTAGATTATTAAACGAAACTGTAAGTGTATGCTTAGCAAAGTCTTCAGGAATACCTGGAGAATTAGGCACACCCATTGTTAGCGCACCAGAACCTGCCTTAACTAATAACGAGTCAGCGTGACCGTGGTAACAACCTTCAAATTTTAATATTTTATCGCGACCGGTAAAGCCACGTGCTAAACGAATTGCACTCATTGTTGCTTCAGTGCCTGAGCTAACCATGCGTACTTTTTCGATTGATGGAACTAGCTCTTTTACTTTTTCAGCCATTAATATTTCGGCTTCAGTTGGTGCGCCATAGCTAAGGCCATTTTCTACAGCTTCGTGTACAGCTTGTTTAATTGCAGGGTGATTATGGCCCATGATCATAGGCCCCCAAGAGCCAACATAATCAATGTAACGATTACCGTCGGCATCAAATGTAAACGCGCCTTCTGCTTTTGTAATGAATAGTGGCGTACCGCCTACACCATTAAAAGCACGAACTGGTGAGTTTACGCCACCAGGAATAGAAGCTTGGGCGCGTTCAAATAAGTCTTGGCTAATTGTCATGAAAAATCCTATAAATTGTCACTTAAAAGAGGGTTAGCTGTCGCGTTTGCGGCTAAACCAAGGTACGTCTACTTCATACTTATCGACTTTGTTTTCTACGCCGAGTGTTAAAGCAAACAGTGCCATACGAATTAATACGCCATTTTGTACCTGGCGGAATATTGCTAAATTGTCGTTACTGTTTAAGTCGTTATCAAGCTCGTTGGCTTCTAAGCGACTGTCACGTGGAAGAGGATGCATTAATACAGAGTTAGGCTTACAGTGAGCGCTGTAAATAGATTGGCTAATCCTAAAACCGCCACGGTATTTATTTGCTTCTTCTTGCGATGGAAAACGCTCTTCTTGAATACGTGTTTGGTAAACAATATCGGCTGCTAAATTGCCTTCCATCTTATTTACTAGCTCAATTTTATGGCCAGCATTTTCTACTGCATCTAAAATGCTTGTTGGCATTTGTAAGCCGTCAGGCGCGACCATCGAAAACTTTACATTTTTATAATGGCACAATAGTTTAGATAAAGAATGCACTGTGCGGCCATACTTTAAATCGCCCACAAGCGCTATATGCATACCATCAATATTTTGACCAAAACGATGTAATTCGCGCTCAATGGTTAATAAGTCAAGTAATGCTTGAGTAGGGTGCTCATTCGGGCCGTCGCCGCCATTAATAACCGGCACAGTACAGCCGTCAGCAAATTCACTAACTGAGCCTGCATCAGGATGGCGCATAGCAACAGCGTCAGCATAAGCTGAAATAACGCGGGCGGTATCGTAAAGAGACTCACCTTTAGCAAGGGCTGAACTTTGCATACCTGTAGTTTCACGTACGCCACCGCCAAGTAAGTTAAAGGCGGTGCCAAAGCTAACTCGTGTACGAGTGCTCGGTTCAAAAAACAAATTAGCTAAAATAGCGCCTTCTAGCACCGTAGTTTGCTTTTGCTTTTTAGCATAAGGCTCCATTTTTTTTGCTACTGCAAAAATACGTTCAATGCAGTCTCTGTCTAGCTGATTTACAGACAGTATATGCTCACCTTGGAAACTTAACATGGGGTTATTCCTAATCAATCAAATGGGCGCGATAATCCATAAATGGAGCACGCAATCGCGCGTGTTAAAGCAAGTATTGTAAATTGCAGCGAAGTTTAACATGCGCCGCAAAGCTTATAAATTAGGTTTTATTACCGCAAGTGCCACTATGATGAGCAACGCAATAACTGGGAGCTCATTAAAAATACGGTAAAAGCGGTCTGTCTTAGTGTTGCGGTCATGTTTAAAGTCATTTAATAACTTAAAACAGTAGCCGTGGTATATATATAATATGATCACCAGCACTAGCTTATAGTGCAACCACATACTGTATCTAAACCAATCACGACCATATTCAACAATGGTCAATACACCAAATACAGCGGTTAATACAGCAAATGGGGTAACGAAATAAAGTAGTCTGCGCTCCATAACTTTTAACATAGAGTTGCATGATCTTTCCTCGCTCATAGCGTGATATACAAATAATCGAGGCAAGTAAAAAATACCGGCAAACCACGCAATCATAAAAAATATGTGGAGTGTTTTATAAATCAATAATGCGCTCATAATAGTCCTTATTGTTTAAAGTAAGCTGTTACGAATGGTTAAAATATGATGAATTTGATCCCAGCGTAATAGCCCCATAATTTGTTGATTATCTAAAAGGTTATAAACGTAAAGCGCGCCACTTCTTTTATCTTTTAGGATATCGAAAGCATCGGCTAGGGTGGCCTGACTACTGATGCCCTGCAAGCTAATATAATTTATATTTATTGTTTCATTAGACATTAGCGTTAAATCGTATTCAGCGAGACGATAGCCATTTTCTTCGTCAAAAACAATTAACGGAGTTTGGCTATCCATGGCATCTAATGTGCTTTTTATTTGCACTTTGTCGTCTGAATAAAGCAATTTAAAGTCTTCATCCATATCATCCATTATCCCCACTTTTTGTAATGCTTCGGTAGCGGGAGATACATGGTACGGTAATCCCTGAAAATCTAGTTGCTGCAAAAATATGGAGCGATTTCCAAAAAACTGTAATGCTGTTACATAGGCCGTGGTGATCACAAGCATAGCTGGAACAATTATTTCAGGTGACGATGTAAGCTCCATGACCGTTGTTAAAGCAGCTAGTGGTGCATGCAATGTGGCGGCCATTAATCCGGCCATACCTAAAACTCCATAAGTACCCGCTATATCAGTGCCAGGACTAATAAACTGAGCAAAAAAAGCCATTAGAGTGCCAATTAATACGCCAAGCCCAATTACCGGACCAATTAAACCACCTGGTATACCCAAACCGATAGCAAACAATGTAGCAAGTAGTTTAGCGATTAAAATAGTTGTGAGTAGCTTCACGTCATCAGGAGATTCAACCGCGATAGTTATTGCGCTCATACCAGAGCCCATAGCATGAGGCACTGCGTAAGCTATTAAGCTGGCAATGCATCCTGCAATTAATAAACGAGGGAACATACTTAAAGGTTTAAATGTTTTAATAATTAGCATTAAGTTTTGATTAAAGCTAAATGCAATAGCACCCAGCGCCATACCGCATAATATTAAATAAGGGTAATGCCAACCACTCAATGGCGCTATGGTAATGAGTGCAAGCTCTGAGCCTTCACCAAAAACAAACTGTGTTGCCAGTGCGCCAGTAACAGCGGCAAGCATGATAGGTACAAATATATGTACTTTATATTCACGTAGTACCACTTCCATTACAAAAATAACGGCTGCAAGTGGAGTATTAAACGACGCGGCTATGCCTGCCGCTACTCCACAACCACTTAGAGTACGCATGGCATTATGCGGTAAATGCAGCTTATCCGCCAAAATACTCGCCCCCGTTGCGCCCATATGCACGGAAGGCCCTTCTCGGCCAACTGAAAAACCGCTAATGAGAGCAAGTGCGCCACCAACAAATTGATTAACCGTATTGTATAAAGGCATTTGCCCGTAGTGACGTTTAATTCTGTGTATAACAAAGGGGATACCCAAGCGGTAATGTTTAAACCCAGTAAAGGCAGCAAACGTGGCTATTAGTAATGCAGCAACTAAAGGCATTAGTACACGTTCAAGTGTTGGTAGGGTAGTAAAGTCGTCAGGTGTTTCTAAAAATAAGCTTTGGAAAAACAGAATGGTTAAGCGAAATAAAATAATAAAAAATGCAGCAATTAATCCGGCAACTACGCCTAATAAGCATAATTGTACAGATGTTTTAGGTTTTGCCAGCCGACGCCTGAGTTGCTCAAGCCACATGCATAATTCCTCGCTGTATTTTTCAGCAGCATTTTAGCAAAAGAGTTTAGCTAAGTCCTTGTGATTTTGAAATTTTCGTAACTTATATTAACAATTTGCAGTGAAGATTAAGACCTATTGCCTATAACTAAAATATTTAATGAGTTTATAGCGTATAAAGGTCGCTTTTAGTTTGCTTAAGTATTATTTTAGCTAGTTAATGTTTGGCCACTTTTTTACTAATTTATAGATATAACTTAGAGGAAAGAGTTGTTTTACTATACTTGATTAAAACACTCGGGTATTAGATAATCACGCCATTGCGATATTGAGGGTTTTAAAATGTCTGAAGAATTACCAATTAAGTTCAGCGATGCGGCTGCTGTTCGTGTTAAACAGTTAATCGACGAAGAAGAAAACCCAGACTTAAAACTGCGTGTTTATGTAACAGGCGGTGGTTGTTCTGGTTTTCAATATGGTTTTACTTTTGATGAAAAAGCGAATCCTGGCGATTTAGAAATTGTAAAAAATGGTGTAACACTCGTTATTGATCCAATGAGCATTCAATATTTGGTTGATGGTGAGGTTGATTACACTGAAGGATTAGAAGGCGCACGCTTTTTTGTATCTAATCCAAATGCAACAACAACCTGTGGTTGTGGTGCAAGCTTTAGCGTTTAACAGCCAAACGCTAAATAGAATAAAGCCGCTTTTGCGGCTTTTTTAATGCCTATAAATCAGTTGGTGCGTATTCGGTAATTTGCATTATCAATACAAAAAAGCCGAGTACAAAGGCTGAAAACGCTAAAATATACATAAAGCCTTTTTTACCTTGTTTAATTGGTACGCCGTTGTGGCGCAAAAAAAAGTACCAACCTAAACACAACACGATAGGTAATAAAAAAAGAAGTCTGAACATTACTTGGCCTTTTTAGTGCAAATTATTGCTTAATAATAAACGTGTAACATTAAAAAGGAACAAATATGTTATAAATATTTTTAAGCTGTTTTATGAAGGTAATATTATTTTTTTAATATTTTCTGATAACTTAGGTCAAATATTCAGTGTTTATAAATGTTCGTTCAGGTTGATTTTGTACCGAGTATGTAATTAATTATTTAACCAAAGTGTTAATAGTATATAATGTATCCAAGAATGAGACGGGCAAAATTTCATTCTCAATAAAAACAAATCTTTACCATATTATTAGCGTAGTTTTTAGCTGTGTTGGTGGAGTGAGTAGCAACACATGCTTTATTAAGCAATAGCTTGCTATTGAAAGTATGACTGCTTACCTGCCTACGGCTATTGATGGAAACTACTGCTTTAATGGGTACGTCAAATCATCTAGTAGGAGATGTAAAATGATGGGCAAAACAGTTTCTTCTGAAGAAAATGCAAAGCTAACAAAGTGGCTTAAAACCAAGCGCCATGAAAAGGGTCATACAATGCGAAGCCTAGCACAAGTGCTTGGAACGCCTCATTCATTTATCGGCAAGATTGAAAATCAAGAACGCCGTTTAGATGTCATTGAGTTTGTTCGCTATTGTACAGCTCTAGAAGTTGATCCACATGAAGCACTTAGCTTGCTAAAAGTAGATTAACTCAATAATTGCTTAGTACACTTTAAGGGGCACTTGATAGTGCTAAGCAATATGTTAATGCAGGGATGCATTAAATATTTTTGTGGTAATTCTTCTCAAGCTCATACAACTTATGCCTAATCAGATATAAAAATATCAACGAAGGTAAAACCATTAAGGCTGTTAAAATAAAGAACAGCGACCAATTTCCCATTAACCAATCATCAATTACTACACCACTGTAGCTTGAAAGCAATGTTCGTCCTAAATTCCCTAATGACGCCAGTAATGCATAGTGCGTTGCACTAAATGCTCTATCGCATAACATCGATATAAAGGCCACCATAGCGACCAACGACCACGCTTGCGTAAAGCCATCAATAACAATAGCAAAGGCATACAGCCTTAGGTCAGGGCCAGCTAAAGCAATCCACGAAAAGGCTAAGTTTGAAGCAGCCATTGCAATACCACTTACAAATAAACCCTTAACAATGCCATATTTTTGATTAAATAAACTGCCAACAAAGGTAAATATGATTGTAAGTACCGCTGTACCTACCTTCGAAAATGTAGCTATATCGCTATTACTAAAACCAATTTCTTTATAAAACACAATCGACATGCGCCCTAAAAACGCTTCGCCTATTTTAAATAAGAAAATAAACGCAAGTAATGCTAGTGCTGTTTTAACGCCATTTTTAGTAAAAAAAGCTCTAAAGGGATCAATAACGGTTACCGCAAGCCACGCAACAGTTTTTGTTAAAGGAGTTTGTTTTGTAGAGGACAGTTTTTCAAGGTACACACGCTCAAGTTCAGCATGTACTGCTTCGCGGTTAGTTTCGGGCTCTTTTGCAAACAGTGCTCCACTCATTAACAGCAGCATTACGGCAGCTAAAAAGTAATAAATTTGTGGCCAGTCGAGCGAGGGTATATCGGCCATGTAAAATGGAATGGCGCCTAAAAGTGCATAACCTGTCCACCAACCCGAAGTTGCCATTGCGGCTGCAGCGGTTGCTTTGTGTGATTCGCTTTCGCTTAGGGTGTCTATTCTAAAGGCATCAATAGCAATGTCTTGAGTAGCCGAAGCAATGGCGATTAATAAACAAATCGCAGCAACAATTGCCAAATTAGCTTTTAAATCAAGCCCTGCTAATAGCAAGGTGCCAATAAAAATAAAACTTTGGCAAAATAGTATCCAACTGCGACGCTGGCCTAGCCATTTATATAAAATAGGAAGTTTTGTACGGTCAATGAGTGGTGACCACAAAAAGTTTATGCTGTAAGCGCCAAATACAATGCCAAATAGGCCTATCATACTGCGACTTAGCCCCTCATCTTTTAGCCAAGCAGACATAACAGAGCCAATTAAAACCCACGGAAAACCGCTACTCATACCAAATATGAAAATGTGGATTAAGCGTTTGTCTTTAAAGTAAGAAAAATATTCGCTAATAGAGAGAGATTTGCTCATAGGGCCTTCATTGGCTTTGATGCAGAGCAGCTAGGCTGCTCTTAAAAAATTATAGTGGGACTTGTTCAAGTACTTTAATATTTAAGATGACAACAGGTTTTTTAGGTACGAAATCGTAGCCAATTTTCTCATTAAAACCGGTTTCAACAGTCATAATTTTATCAAGCGTGTCGTAACCATCCATTACGCTACCAAATACTGCAAAGCCCCAATCTTTCCCTGGATTTAAGTGATCGTTATTATCCATATTAAAAAAGAATTGGCGAGTTCCTGAGTGCGGTTGTCTATCTTGATAGGCCATAGCAATGCTATACATATCGTTTTTTAAACCGTTGCCGCTTTCATTAAAAATAGGGTCATTTTCATGTAGGCCATCATAGTCTTTATCGTAACCGCCACCTTGAATAACAAAGTCGCGATCATTTTCTACATCGCGCTCAATACGGTGAAAAACGCTGCCTTGATAACTTTTGTCTGACACGTAAGTTAAAAAATTATTGACTGTGATGGGCGCTTTAGAGCGATCCAGCTCAACCACGATGCTACCCATTGACGTTACAATTTCTACGCGTGGAAAAATGTTGTCCTTTTGCACAAAGCGGCCTTCTTGGGCTGCTAAGCTACTTACACTAAAGAATAGGCCTAAGCAGATTAAAAAAAGTCGTTTCATAGTTAACCTTCTAAAAATTCTATTAATTCAGGGTCAGATACAATGCGGGTAATAACTTGCTCAGTCAACTTATTGAGTTGACCTTCTATTTTTGCTTGCTCATGACTAAATGGGCCTTCTAAATTAGCACTACCTCTATACACTTTACTAAAGTTACTTGAGGCGCGAATAACACGCACGCCAAGTTCTATGTGGGCTTCGCTGGTATGGCTCACTAGCTTTTCGGTTACAACAGCTTGCAATGCATGAATATCTACTTCAAAGCGAACCGTTGCTAAGTTAGAAATACTGGCTCCATTGCGGCTTAGGGCGCTGTCTAACACACTTTTAATAGAGCTGGTAATACCTTGGCTTGCAAAGGTTTTAGTTTTGTCTGACTCAATAAGTTTAAGTGTTGATGTATCGCCACGTAAATCAATTACACTAGTACTTAAGCTACTATCTATAGTGCTAATTTGACCATTTTTATAAACTGGGTTAAGTATTACTTGGCTAGGCTGATTCGCGCAGCCAGCAAGTATCAGTAATACACAATACCCAATTATAATGTTTGTTAATTTCATTTATAGCATTCCACTATTTTTTGTTGCACTTAAAACGACAAACTTTTTGTTTGAACCTAGCAACTTACAGTTGCCAAACATACGGTTTAATTTATCATGATAATCTAAATGACGATTACCAATAATACGCAGCTCGCCGCCTTCTTTTAAAGTATCTTTTGCTTGTTTAAACATTTGCCAAGCAATATGGTCGGTAACGGCCTGAGCTTGGTGAAATGGAGGGTTACAAAGCACCATATCTACACTGTCTCTTTCAAAGCCTGTTAAACAGTCGTTTTCGATGAACTCGCAGTTATCAAACTTATCGCCTAGGTTAATTTCTACATTTAACCGAGCCGACTCTACTGCCATGTAAGACTCATCAACAAAAGTAACTGATGCATTAGGGCAACGAGCAAGCGTCATTAATCCAACAACCCCGTTACCACAGCCTAAATCAATAATGCTTTTAGCTTTTGGTGTTTCTGGTAAGTAGTTAAAAAAGAAGCGTGCACCAATATCTAACGAATCACGCGAAAACACATTTGCATGGTTTGTTATATTAAACTCAGTACCTTCAAGCTCCCACGTTACAGGGAAGTCTGCTGCTTTATATCCGCCTTTAGCATTGCTTAATATTAGACGTGATTTTTTAACTGCTAGGCTAGTTTTTGTTTCACCAATAAATTGCTCAAATGATTTTATTGTTGAGTTATGAATTTCTTTTGTTTTACCTGCAGCAATTACTGGCGTACCAGGTGCAAGGACTTCACTGAGCTCACTTAACTGAAACTGTAAAAAACCTACATTACGAGGGATTTTAATAAGTACTAAATCAACATCCTGCGGTAATGCCGACAAACTATCTACTTGCGTAAACTCTGCTGTAGGCAGCTTGTTTTCTTGTAAGTTATAAGCCGCAGCTTGGTGGCTAATATAAGAATCGTTAACTGAACAAACCGTTAACTTATTAAAATAACAAGCAAGCGCACCAAAGCTATCGTTTAAAATAAGCAATGAGCGACAATCAGGGTGATGTTCGTTAACATAATTGATAAGGTACTCATCTGCCGAATCCCACGCTTGTAAGCTGCGGTTTTTTTGATCCAAAGGAAAGCGTTCAAGAGTAAAGGTTTTATCGCCTAGCTGGGCTTGCGTCGTCATAATGGTTCGTTGATCAGTAATCTAATGTAGGTAAATTCTAACATGCAACGGCAAAACGCCAACCCCCAACAGTTACCAAATGGCTTTTCTTATCAAAGTAGGGCACTTAGTGCACAAAAAAGCCTCGATCTATTTTATTATTTGCAAAAAAACCTACGTTGGCAGCAACCCGATGTAACTGTTTATGGTAAAACGGGGCCTATTCCACGGCTACAATGCTTCATGAGCGATTTAAATATTGAATACGGCTATTCTAGTAGTAAGCAAATAGTAGAGCCATGGGATGAATTGTTACTTAATATGAGAAGGCGTTTAGAGGCGCACTTAAATCAGCCTCTAAACTCATTACTCGTTAATTATTACCGAGATGGTAATGATACGATGGGCTGGCACAGTGATGATGAAATAGAGCTTGGTGATAAACCAACAATTGTGTGTGTCTCGCTAGGAGCTGATCGGGTTCTAAAGTTAAAGCACAAGGCGAGCAATAAAGTAACCGACTTAAAATTACAAAGTGGCAGCTGTTTAATAATGAATGGACATAGCCAGCGAGATTATCAACATGCAATACCTAAACAAACAACGCTTGCACATCCTCGAATAAGTTTAACTTACCGATTTATTAAGGACATTAAACAAAAGCAATTTAGTTAGCCAAGCGCTGCGTTAAATTGTTATAGTAAGTGTATAAATTAGCTAATTAAAACGGTCTTTTATGTCAATGCAGCAACAGATCCAAGAAAAAATAAGCAACGCTATTGCGTGTAAACATTTAAACGTAATTAACGAAAGCCATATGCACAGTGCGGGCACTGAATCACACTTTAAAGTAATAGTGGTTAGCGAAGGTTTTACAGGTAAACGTTTATTGCAGCGCCATCGTGAAATTAATGAAATTCTAAAAGATGAATTAGCAAATCATATTCATGCACTCGCAATTCATACATATACACCCGATGAGTATACAGAGCAGGGCGGCGAGGCACCTGATTCACCTAATTGTATGGGCGGCTCTAAATTAGCTTAAATAATTAATAGCGATTTGATTGTTACACTTGTGGTTAACTGATCAGATCAGTGTTTTTAGTATTAGCCTTTAAACTAGCGCTAATTTTTATTGTAAAAGATATAGGATGATCAATGGTCATTAAGCCTAAAATTCGTGGATTTATCTGCACAAACGCACATCCAGCTGGTTGTGCAGAGCATGTTCAAGAACAAATTAACTATGTAAAACAACAAGGCGCATTAAAAAATGCACCAAAAAATGTATTAGTTATTGGCGCATCAACAGGCTACGGCTTGGCTTCGCGCATTACAGCAGCGTTTGGTGGTGGTGCTAAAACATTAGGTATTTTCTTTGAAAAAGAAGGTACAGAACGCAAAACAGGCTCTGCTGGTTGGTACAATACCGCTGCTTTTCAAGATGCAGCAGACGAAGCAGGCCTTTGGTCTAAAAATATTAATGGCGATGCGTTTTCTAACGAAATTAAACAAAAAGCAATCGACACTATTAAAGCAGATTTGGGCAAAGTAGATTGTATTATTTACAGCTTAGCGTCTCCTCGTCGTACAGACCCAAATACGGGCGAAGTTTACTCATCTACGCTTAAACCAATTGGCAGTGCCGTTACTACTAAAAACTTAAATACATCAAAGCGTGAAATTGATGAAATTACTGTTGAAGCTGCAAACCAAGACGATATCGACAACACCATTAAAGTAATGGGCGGTGAAGATTGGGAAATGTGGATTGACGCATTAAAAGAAGCGGATGTATTAGCCGATAACTTTAAAACGACTGCGTACACTTATATTGGTAAAGAGCTAACATGGCCAATATACGGACACGCTACTATTGGTAAGGCTAAAGAAGATTTAGACCGTGCAACCGCTGCTATTAAAGAATCAACAAAAGATTTAAATGGTGAGGCATATGTTTCATCACTTAATGCTGTGGTAACGCAAGCAAGTTCTGCTATTCCTATTATGCCGTTATATATCTCTGCTTTATTTAAAGTTATGAAAGCAGATGGCACATACGAAGGCACTATTGAGCAAATTCACGCTTTATTTAGTGAAAACTTGTATGGTGAATCTCCTCGCTTTGACGACGGTGGACATTTATTCCAAAACTACAAAGAGCTAGAAGACGATGTACAAGCTCGCGTGCAAGCTGTTTGGGATAAAGTAGATACGAGCAGCATTGATGAGCTAACAGATTATGTTGGTTACCATAATGAGTTTTTACGCTTATTTGGTTTTGGTATAGATAGTGTTGACTACGATCAAGATGTAGATTCAGTTAAGCCAATTGCCAATATGATTGACTAACAGAACTTAGGGCCTGTTTATCTTTCGAGGTTAAATTTGCAGCAGCCTGTTTGGTATTTAGGCAAGACAGAGCCTATGTAGTGTGGTTATTCCCCATAAATGGGCGATGACGTGGAATAAATGCCAAACATGCGCTGCCCAAAGGGTTCTGCCTAGGGGCTATTTACTCTTTGTTGCTTGGTTTTTACTTAGCCCACTAGGTTACAAACCTCACGCCGCGATTAAATAGCCCTAGATTGAACAAATTTTAATCCTGAAAGGTCAACAGGCCCTAGTTATAAAAGCCGCTATCGCGGCTTTTTTTGTATTATGCGATTTGTTGAATTTACGATGAAATCAGGAATGATAATTGCTTAGGCTACCACTTTGGTCTAGCTTGATTTTTATTTAATCCACTTAACAAAACTAAATAAGTGTTTCTGTCGTATAATTTTCATAAATACACTCGCATAGTCATCTAAAATGATGTTAAAATCTCGACAATATGTGATGAGTTTTACTACGTTGCTTGTTTGATATCTCTAGCAAGCTGCTCTTTTGTACCTTGATATAACTTGGAATAACTCAAATGGCGACGTGGTTGATACGATTTTTCAGTTTCTTTCCTTTAATGTAATGCAAGTGCGTATGATCAACATAAAAAAAGGTCTGGATTTACCCTTAGAGGGCGCGCCACAGCAAGTTATACATGACGGTTCTGCTGTCAAACGTGTAGCTGTGCTTGGCGAAGAGTTTATCGGTATGCGTCCAACCATGCATGTTCGTGTGGATGACCAAGTCAAAAAAGGCCAGGTACTTTTTGAAGATAAAAAGAACCCAGGCGTCCTATTTACTGCTCCAGCTTCTGGTACAGTAAAAGAAATAAATCGTGGTGCTAAACGTGTGCTGCAATCTGTTGTTATTGAAGTAGCAGGCAGTGAGCAAATCACCTTTGACTCTTTCAAAGCAGACGAGCTTCCGAGCTTAGAGCGCGAAAAAGCCAAAGAAGTACTTATCCAGTCTGGTCAATGGACAGCACTTCGTGTTCGCCCATTCAGCAAAGTAGCGGCTGTGGATGCAAATCCTAGTTCTATTTTTGTGACCGCAATCGACACAAACCCATTAGCTGCAGATCCTGCAGTAATTATTGCAGAAAATGCGCAAGCATTTGAAGCGGGTCTTGCAGTTGTTTCGCGTTTGACCGATGGCAAAGTATTTGTGTGTAAAAAAGCAGGCAGCCAAGTTCCTAGCTCATCTATAGCTCAAGTAGAAGTACATGAGTTTGGTGGTGTGCATCCGGCTGGCCTCGTTGGCACTCATATCCATCATCTTGATGCAGTTTCTGTTAGCAAACAAGTTTGGCATATTGGTTACCAAGACGTTATTGCGTATGGTCACTTATTCCTTACTGGTGAAATTTACACAAATCGTGTTATTTCGCTTGCAGGTCCTCGCGTTAAAAACCCACGTTTAGTGAAAACACAATTAGGTGCTTCATTGGATGATTTAGTGGCTGGTGAGTTAGAAGACGGAGATAACCGCGTTATTTCTGGTTCTGTTCTATCGGGTTCTATTTCAAACGGTGTTCATGCATTCTTAGGTCGTTACCACGTTCAAGTATCTGTTTTACTTGAAGGTCGCGAAAAAGAATTGTTTGGCTGGATTGCACCAGGTAGTGATAAATTCTCTGTAACGCGTACATTCCTTTCTCACCTTGCACCAAGTCGTTTATTTAAAATGACAACGTCAACAGGTGGTTCAAAACGTGCCATGGTACCAATTGGTAGCTACGAGCGCGTAATGCCGTTAGATATTTTGCCTACTCTATTATTACGTGACTTAATTGCACGTGATTTAGACAGTGCAATTTCATTGGGCGCGCTTGAACTTGATGAAGAAGATTTAGCGTTATGTACCTTCGTTTGTCCAGGCAAATACGAGTATGGTTCTATCCTACGCGATTGCTTAACTACGATCGAGAAGGAAGGCTAGAGAGATGGGTTTAAAAAAATATCTAGAAGATATCGAGCCGAATTTTGAAGCCGGTGGTAAATATGAAAAGTTTTATGCACTGTATGAAGCAGCTGCAACTATTTTTTATACACCAGGCTACGTAAATAAAGGCGCGACACACGTACGCGATAACATCGACCTAAAACGTATGATGATTTTAGTGTGGATGGCGACGTTCCCAGCTATGTTTTTTGGTATGTTCAATATCGGTCATCAGGCCGCTGGTGCTTTAGCACAAGGTTTTGAACTAGCAAACACGTGGCAAGTTGGTTTGTTCCAGTTATTCGGTGGCGAGTTAACCGCTGATGCAGGCTGGGGCGCTAAGATGTTCTATGGAGCATGTTTCTTCTTACCTATCTACGCTGTAACATTTGCAGTAGGTGGTTTCTGGGAAGTTATATTTGCTTCAGTGCGTAAGCATGAAATTAACGAAGGTTTCTTCGTTACTTCTGTATTATTCGCACTTATTTTGCCAGCAACTATTCCTTTATGGCAAGTTGCGTTAGGTATTACGTTTGGTGTAGTAATCGCTAAAGAAATCTTTGGTGGTACTGGCCGTAACTTCTTAAACCCTGCTTTAGCCGGTCGTGCATTTTTATTCTTTGCATACCCAGCTCAAATCTCAGGTGACACAGTATGGACAGCAGTAGATTCTTTCTCTGGTGCAACTATGCTAGGCCAAGCATTTGCTGGCACACTTGACTTTGCAAACATGGAATTATGGTGGAATGCGTTTTATGGTTTCATTCAAGGTTCTGTAGGTGAAACATCTACACTTGCATTATTAGTAGGTGGTTTGTTCTTAATTTACGTTCGTATCGCTTCTTGGCGCATCGTACTAGGTGTATTCCTAGGTATGGTAGCAACTGCATTTTTATTAAATGCTGTTGGCTCAGAAACTAACCCTGTATTTGCAATGCCTTGGTATTGGCATTTCGTACTTGGTGGCTTTGCGTTTGGCATGTTCTTTATGGCTACTGACCCTGTATCAGCTGCATTTACTGACAAAGGTAAATTAGCATATGGTCTACTAATTGGCTTTATGGTGGTTATGATACGTGTTGTGAATCCTGCTTTCCCAGAAGGCATGATGCTAGCAATCTTATTTGCTAACTTGTTCGCTCCACTGTTCGATCACTTTGTAGTGCAGGCTAATATTAAGCGGAGGTTGGCACGTAATGTCTAGTAATAACGAATCAATCGGCAAAACGTTATCAGTTGTTGTAGCACTATGTTTAGTGTGTGCAATCATTGTATCGTTTGCTTCTGTACAGCTTCGTCCTTTACAGCAAGCTAATAAAAACAAAGATATTCAAAGCAATATCTTAGCTGCTGCGGGCATCGACAAAGTTGAAAATGTTCTTGAAACATTTGATGCAAAAATCGAAGCGCGCGTTGTAAACATGACTACAGGTGAGTTTGTAGATACAGACCCAACAATCTTTGACTTTGAAAAAAGCAAATATGATGCAGCGCTAAGTGTTTCTCTTCAAGAGAAAGGCGTTAAAGATATTGCTGGTATTCAACGTGTGACTAAAGAGTCACCGGTGTATATCTCTAAAAAAGAAGATGGCTCAGTTGATGCAATCATTCTTCCTATCCAAGGCTACGGCTTATGGGGCTTGATGTACGGTTTTATCTCGCTTGAAAGCGATGGTGAAACAGTTAAGGGCATTATCTTTTACAAGCATAATGAAACCCCAGGTCTTGGTGGCGAAATCCAAAATCCACAGTGGACTGCTACATGGGAAGGTAAAGAACTTCCAATTCAAATTGTTAAAGGTACTGCGGGCAATGATGAGCATAAGATCGATGGTCTTTCAGGTGCTACATTAACGTCTAACGGTGTTGATCATGCAGTTGACTTTTGGACTGGCGAAAATGGCTTTGGTCCTTTCCTTGCGAAAGTACGTAAAGGAGCATTGAAATAATGGCTGATACTAAAGAAATGAAGGCGGTCCTATTTGGCCCGGTTTTAGCTAACAACCCAATCGCACTACAAGTACTTGGTATTTGTTCTGCGCTAGCGGTAACGTCTAGCTTAAAAAATGCGTTAATTATGTCAATCGCATTGACACTCGTAACTGCGTTTTCGAGCTTCTTTATCTCGCTTATTCGTAACCAGATCCCATCATCTGTACGTATCATCGTACAAATGACAATTATCGCATCATTGGTAATCGTTGTTGACCAAGTATTACAGGCATTTTCTTATGCTACTGCAAAAGAGCTTTCTGTATTCGTTGGTCTAATCATTACTAACTGTATCGTAATGGGTCGTGCTGAAGCATACGCGATGAAGTCGCCACCACTTATGTCATTCCTTGACGGTATTGGTAACGGCTTAGGTTACTCTGTAGTACTACTTACTGTTGGTTTCATTCGTGAGCTATTTGGTAAGGGTTCACTATTCGGTGTTGATATTATCCCATTAGTACAAGATGGCGGTTGGTATCAGCCTATGGGTCTATTGATCTTACCACCGAGTGCATTCTTCATCATTGGTTTATTCATATGGGTACTGCGTACTTATAAGAAAGACCAAGTAGAAGCTAAAGCGTAAGGGGCAAATAGTGGAACATTATATTAGTTTATTTGTAAAAGCCGTTTTTATTGAGAACTTAGCGTTGTCATTCTTCTTAGGCATGTGTACTTTTTTAGCGGTATCTAAAAAAGTAACTACATCAATTGGCCTAGGTATAGCGGTTATAGTTGTATTGGGTATTTCTGTACCTGTAAACAACTTGGTTTATCATGCGGTACTTGCACCTGGTTCACTAACTTGGTTAGGTTACCCAGATGCAGATCTTAGCTTTTTACGTTTCTTAACTTTCATTGGTGTTATTGCAGCACTTGTGCAAATTCTTGAAATGGCGTTAGATAAGTTTTTCCCTGCACTATACAACGCGTTAGGTATCTTCTTACCACTTATCACAGTTAACTGTGCAATATTTGGTGCGGTATCATTCATGGTTGAGCGTAACTATAACTTCGGCGAGTCTGTTGTTTATGGTATTGGCGCTGGTGTTGGTTGGGCACTTGCAATTACATTACTTGCAGGTATCCGTGAGAAACTGAAATACTCAGACGTACCTGACGGCTTACGTGGTTTAGGTATTACCTTCATCACTGTTGGTTTAATGGGACTTGGCTTTATGTCATTCTCTGGTATTTCACTGTAAAGGTAGCGAGGATAAATCATGGATTATCAGATTTTCTTAGGCGTTGGTGTTTTTATCGCTATCGTTGTACTACTGGTTTTAGTCATCATTGGTGCTAAATCTCAGTTAGTTGCAAGTGGCGATATTATCATCGGCATTAATGGCGACCCAGATAAAGCCATTAAAACATCAGCAGGTAGTAAGCTTTTAGGCGCACTATCTGAGTCAGGTATATTTGTATCATCTGCTTGTGGTGGCGGTGGCTCTTGTGGTCAGTGTCGTGTACACATTAAAGAAGGTGGTGGTGATATTCTGCCAACTGAGCTTGATCACATATCTAAAGGTGAAGCCCGTGAAGGCTGTCGTTTAGCGTGTCAGGTAAATGTTAAAAATGACATGGAAATTGAACTTGAAGAGTCAATTTTCGGTGTTAAGAAGTGGGATTGTGAAGTTATCTCTAATGATAACAAAGCAACGTTCATCAAAGAACTTAAGCTGCAAATTCCAGATGGCGAGTCAGTGCCGTTTCGTGCGGGTGGTTACATCCAAATCGAAGCTCCACCTCACCATGTTAAATATGCAGATTTCGATGTTCCTGAAGAGTATCGTGGCGACTGGAACCATTTTGGTTTCTTCGATCTGGAGTCAAAAGTAGACGAAGAAACAATTCGTGCTTACTCAATGGCTAACTACCCAGAAGAAGAAGGCATCATTATGCTTAACGTGCGTATTGCTGCTCCACCTCCAAGAAACCTTAGCTTGCCATGTGGTAAAATGTCTTCGTACATTTGGTCACTTAAAGAAGGCGACAAGGTAACTATTTCGGGCCCATTTGGTGAGTTCTTTGCTAAAGACACTGACGCAGAAATGGTATTTGTTGGTGGTGGTGCTGGTATGGCGCCAATGCGTTCTCATATCTTTGACCAACTTAAACGTTTGAACTCTAAACGTAAGATGAGTTTTTGGTATGGTGCACGTTCTGAGCGTGAAATGTTCTACGTAGAAGATTTTGACGGCCTAGCCGCTGAAAATCCTAACTTCGTATGGCATACAGCACTTTCAGATCCACAGCCTGAAGATAACTGGGAAGGCTATACTGGCTTTATCCATAACGTGTTATTTGAGAACTATCTTAAAGATCACGAAGCGCCTGAAGATTGTGAGTACTACATGTGTGGTCCTCCAATGATGAATGCGGCAGTTATTACTATGCTTAAAGATTTAGGTGTTGAAGACGAAAATATCTTACTAGATGACTTCGGTGGCTAACACTAATACCAAAACAGTTTAGTTTTGGTTAAAATACCAGCCTCGTAGCACTTGTGTTACGAGGCTTTTTTTATTCTTTAATTTTATCAATCTATTAAGTAGAGCTGTTATGAATCGAGTAAGTACTTCACAGGGCATAATGGCCTTTTTACTAATTACACTGACTGTATTATTGTCTGGGTGTGGTGAAAAGCCAGAGTTAAAAGAAACCTTTTTAGAAGGTAAGACTATGGGTACCACTTATCATATTAAATATTATGATGAGCAAGCCCAGCTATCGGCTTCACAACTACAGCTGCAAATAGACGCTGTTTTAAAAGATGTGAACCAATCTATGTCTACTTACATAGAAGACTCTGAAATAAATATATTTAACAGATTACCTGCAAATCAAGTCATGCTAATTAGCGAAGATTTTAGGGCTGTTATAAGCGAGTCTATTCGCTTGGGTGAATCGACTAAAACACTCGACGTAACAATGGGGCCTTTAATTGATTTATGGGGCTTTGGGCCTGATAAAAAACCAACTAATCGCCCAAGTGATGAAGAGCTTGCAAGTATGGTTGAAAAAATAGGCATTGATAAACTTATCTTAAATGAGCAAGGACTGGCTAAAACAGTTAATGGACTGGAGCTTTCTTTTTCGGCAACAGCTAAGGGCTATGGTATTGATAAAGTTGCCCAGTTATTAGAAAGCCACGACATTACTAATTACATGGTTGAGATTGGTGGTGAGCTGCGTATAGCAGGTGAAAAGCCAAATAATCAGGATTGGAAAATCGCGATTGAGCAACCAGATGCGCAACCTGGAGAGCGTAAGGTACACCGTGTCTTATCGCCAGGTACAAGTGGTATAGCGACATCGGGTGATTACCGTATTTTTTATAAAATGGATGGCGAGATCTATACCCACTTAATTGATCCAGCAACAGGTATGCCTATTAAGCACGACTTAGTGTCGGTAACTGTGCTTCATCCAAGCGCTATGACGGCAGATGGTTTAGCGACGGCACTTACTGTAATGGGGATGCAAAAAGCGCAAGCTTATGCTGAACAACATGATTTACCGGTTTATTTAATAGGTAAATCAAAAGAGGGTTTAGTTACCTACTCAAGCCCAGCATTTAAGCCTTATTTATAGTATGGTGCTGACTTGTTTATTTCCGTGTTATTTGGGTATATAATAGCAGTCGCTCAAAAATATTTGAGTTTAATTTATTGCTGATCAATAGGGGCTAAGCAATGTCACTTTTTCTTCTTACTTTTGGCTTACTAATTTTGATAGTTTCGGCTATGGCCGTTGGTATGATCGTGCAAAAAAAATCTATGGCAAGCAGCTGTGGTGGTTTAGGTTCGGTTGGTATTGATAAAGCCTGTGATTGCGATGATCCATGTGATAAACGCAAAAACCGTTTAGCAAAAGAGCAAGCCTGGAAAGAAAACCAAATTATTTAAGCCTGTCTTAAATATTAAAAAGCGCTTTATAGCGCTTTTTTTGTGCCTGTAAAACGCCTTCGCATCATAGCTTCCAAAGCAATCCAATCTAAATGTATTAGACAAAGGTATATAGTTTAGTTTTTTTCACCTATTAGGTTTATTTTTCTCGTTTGTCAAATTGGAGCTAACACTCTAAAGTTTAACCATAGACAAAGAGCAAGGCTCTCGTCATAAGCTTGAGGCATAAGTTAGCCTCGCTTAAAAGAATCTTTATATTGTGTGTGAAGATGTTGTCAGTGTGAAAGGCAACTCAAGTTTGGTGGTGACTGAGTTTGAGTTGTTTTTATTCCCTACAATTGCCACGCAGTGTAAGCCAAGAATCTTTATATTGTGTGTGAAGATGTTGTCAGTGTGAAAGGCAACTCAAGTTCGGTGGATTCACTTCCATAAAGAACGAGTTTGAGTTGTTTTTATTCCCTACAATTGCCACGCAGTGTAAGCCAAGAATCTTTATATTGTGTGTGAAGATGTTGTCAGTGTGAAAGGCAACTCAAGTTCGGTGGTGACTGAGTTTGAGTTGTTTTTATTCCCTACAATTGCCACGCAGTGTAAACCAAAAATCTTTATATTGTGTGTGAAGATGTTGTCAGTGTGAAAGGCAACTCAAGTTCGGTGGATTCACTTCCATAAAGAACGAGTTTGAGTTGTTTTTATTCCCTACAATTGCCACGTAATGTAAACCAAAAATCTTTATATTGTGTGTGAAGATGTTGTCAGTGTGAAAGGCAGCTCAAGTTCGGTGGTGACTTAGCTTGAGTTGTTTTTATTCCCTACAATTGCCACGTAGTGTAAACCAAGAATCTTTATATT
>NZ_JACJEF010000018.1:41460-93690 GCF_014163935.1 Pseudoalteromonas sp. SR41-7
AGTGTGAAAGGCAGCTCAAGTTCGGTGGTGACTTAGCTTGAGTTGTTTTTATTCCCTACAATTGCCACGTAGTGTAAACCAAGAATCTTTATATTGTGTGTGAAGATGTTGTCAGTGTGAAAGGCGGCTCAAGTTCGGTGGTGACTGAATTTGGGCTGTTTTTATTTGTGCCACACAATTATTACTCCCTCCTAAAAACCTATAATCCTATTAAATATTTCTCTTTAAATCGTTTTTTATTTTAGCTAACCGAATGTTTTTTATCGTGTTATTTTTTATTAACAAAATAGCTTCGAAAGCTTAACTCAAATTAATTGATTTTTAGTTGAACAGAAAATTCTCTTTGTTATACTCACGTTCGAACTTTCAGTAAGTTTTGAAAGTTTGGTTGATACGGATCAATTTTCGCTAGGTAAATATGTGCTAGCTGGATTTGATTGTATTTAGCACCTGGTTTTAGGGTTTACAACAGCAATGTTTTTTAAATTTTTCCATTGCAAACTGTATTACTCTAATTTTGTTATAGTCATTTTAGTAGGTTAATGTCTTTGAACACACTTTCTTTGCATCATACAGCTACGGAACTTGCCTCTGGCGAGCCGCAGACGTGTGAACGCTTGAATAAAGCAGGCAAGGGCGTGTGTGTAGCTATAACTTTATTAGTGTTTAATACTGTAATGTTGCTAAGCGGTGCACTAGAGGATGCCTTCAAGCTTGAAGCGCTATTAAGTGATGGGTTTATTGTAGAGCCACTGTTACTTAATCTTGCGCAATTTTTAGCTCATCCGATCATATCAAGTCAGTTACTTATTGGCCTTTGTTGGTTATTGTTCCATATTTGTCCAGCGCGTCGTGCTGGCATAATCCTCCGTAAAGCAGCCTTTGCTTTTAGCGAGGCTAAAGTTCTTCAGCCTGTGATCTCTTCACATGGTTGTCGTGCTCCACCTAGCTTTACAGGTTGCCTGTAACGCTGCATCTTGTTGCTGGTTTTAATTATTTGTTCTTGCTGTAAATAATTAAGGTTAGCTAAAACAAAGTAGCTCCGTGTTTTTTTAAACACATTTCAGCCAACCACCACTCACCCAAGTTAACTTTTATTACGTTATATAAATGCGTTTAGAAAGCTGGGTTTGTTGCTAGGTCATTAATGGCATGAGCTTTAGGTTTTTTTGAATAGCCCCCTTATTTTTATAATTTAATTCTAGTTAACTTGGGTTTTTATTGAAAAATCGTTGCTTTGGTTTTTATTTTAAGCAGCAAATTGAAACTCTAGGTTTGTAGGATACTCCCTTGTTAATTCGTAACCTTTGTAATATTGCTTTAGCTAGTACAGTGCTGGCGTTGTCAGGCTGTAAAGGCGGGATACTCGATCCAAAAGGGCAGATAGGCATTGATGAGAAAAATTTAATCATCATCGCAACCGTGCTTATGTTGCTTGTAGTCGTTCCCGTTATTGTGATGACTTTGTATTTCGCTTGGAAATATAGAGACACTCAAAACCAAGAAATTTATGCTCCAAAATGGGCTCATTCAAATAAAATTGAAGCCGTTGTTTGGGCTGTTCCTATTGTTATTGTAATCATTTTAGGTGTTATTACCTGGCAGTCTACCCAAGACTTAGACCCCTATAAACCCATTGAAGGTAAAGGTGAACACCTTACTGTTGAAGTGGTTTCATTAAACTGGAAATGGCTATTTATATATCCTGAGCAAGGTATTGCTACGGTTAATGAATTAGTGTTCCCAGCAAATGTACCTGTTGAATATAAAATCACCTCAGAGAGCACAATGAATTCATTTTTTATTCCGCAATTGGGTAGTCAAATATACTCAATGGCTGGGATGGAAACCAAGCTTCACTTAATTGCAAATGAGCCAGGTACGTTTAAAGGCTTTTCAGCAAATTACAGCGGCGCAGGTTTCACTGGCATGAAATTTAATGCCATTGCTACACCTACTCAAGCAGACTTTGATAAGTGGGTGAGTGATGTGAAAGCGAATTCAAGCGCTAATAACCTGACTCATGCAAATTATGTTGAGCTTGCAAAAGCAAGTGAAAATAACCCAGTAGCATATTACGGAAAAGTTGATGACGGCTTATTTCATACCATTGTTATGAAGTATATGCAGGCGCATGGCGATATGAACAAAAAACACCATGCAATGGGCGAACATGGGCAAATGAGTAAAAAGCATCATGAAATGAGTGAGCACTCAATGCCTTCATCTCACAGCCAAGGCGAGGAATAATAATGTCGTTATTAGGTAATCTTTCACTCGACGCAATTCCGTTTCATGAGCCAATTCTTGTGTTCACGATGTCGGTTATTGCGATAGCTGGGCTTATTATTGCCGGGCTTATTACAAAGTATAAAAAATGGGGCGTGCTTTGGCGCGACTGGATCACGTCTGTTGATCACAAACGCTTAGGCGTAATGTATATTCTTTTAGCACTAATAATGCTGTTTCGTGGTTTTTCTGATGCAATAATGATGCGTGCACAGTTGGCACTTGCTACCAGCGGTGCGCCAGGTTATTTACCACCAGAACACTACGACCAAATATTTACTGCCCACGGCGTAATCATGATCATATTTATGGCAATGCCATTTATGATTGGTCTAATGAACATCGTATTACCACTTCAAATTGGTGCTCGCGATGTTGCTTTTCCATTTTTAAATAATTTAAGTTTTTGGTTTACAGCCAGTGGTGCAATTTTAATTAACTTATCACTTGTGTTTGGTGAGTTTGCAAAAACAGGTTGGGTGGCATATCCGCCGCTTTCGGAGCTGACCTTTAGCCCTGGGGTGGGGGTCGATTATTATATTTGGGCCTTGCAAATATCCGGGCTCGGTACACTTCTAACAGCCGTAAACTTTTTAGCAACCGTGTTTAAAATGCGTGCACCAGGTATGACCCTAATGAAAATGCCAATTTTTACATGGGCATGTACATGGGCAAACATCTTAATTGCAGCATCATTTCCAATTTTAACTGCTGTACTTGCAATGCTAACGCTTGACCGTTATCTAGACTTCCACTTCTTTACCAATGAATTGGGCGGTAACGCCATGATGTACATCAACCTGTTTTGGGCATGGGGTCACCCTGAGGTATACATATTAGTATTACCAGCGTTTGGTATTTTTTCTGAAATTATTTCGACCTTTGCCGGTAAACGTTTGTTTGGTTACAAATCGATGGTTTATGCCAGCGGTGCAATCTCAATTTTAGGCTTTATTGTTTGGTTACATCACTTCTTTACTATGGGCTCAAGTGCTAACGTTAACGCGTTCTTTGGGGTAATGACTATGGTTATTGCCGTACCAACTGGGGTTAAGTTGTTTAACTGGTTATTTACTATTTACCGAGGTCGATTACGTATAAGTGTACCGGTACTTTGGACTCTTGGCTTTATGGTTACCTTTACCGTAGGCGGTATGACCGGTGTATTACTTGCCATTCCTGGCGCCGATTATGTACTGCATAACAGCTTATTCTTAATTGCACATTTCCATAACACAATTATTGGTGGTGCTGTGTTTGGTTACCTGGCCGGTTTTGTATTTTGGTTCCCTAAAGCAATGGGCTTTAAACTTAATGAAAAATGGGGCAAAGCATCATTTTGGTGTTGGATTATTGGTTTCTTCGTAGCATTTATGCCGCTGTACGTACTTGGTTTCTTAGGTATGACACGTCGCTTAAACCACACTAACAACCCAGATTGGAACATGTGGTTATACATTGCCGCAGGCGGTGCTGTAATTATTATGTTTGGTATTATCAGCCAAGTAATTCAATTATATGTGAGCTTTAGAGACCGTGAAGCGCTTGACGATACAACAGGCGATCCGTGGAACGGCCACACACTTGAGTGGGCTACAAGTTCACCTCCGCAAATTTATAACTTTGCAACAATTCCACATATTGATGATATTGATGCATGGACCGATATGAAAGAAAAAGGTCAAGCATATCAAGATAAAGCAAACTACAGCCCTATTCATATGCCTAAAAACACATCAGCTGGCGTGTTAATGGCAGCAAGTTTAACAGTATTTTGTTTTGCAATGATTTGGCATATTTGGTGGTTAGCTGTTGTTGGACTAGTAGGCGGAATTGCCATATTTATCAAACGTTGTTACACCAGCGATGTAGATTACTATATACAACCTGATGAAATTGCACGCATTGAAGCTGCATATAATTCAAGTGGCGTTAAGGAGTTAAAAGCGTGAGTACACTTTCTGCAAATTTAGACTCTGTATCACACGATGATCATGCCCACGCGCATGATCACCACGATACTTCGGGTGATACCGTATTTGGTTTTTGGTTATACCTAATGACCGATTGCCTACTGTTTGCCTCGTTTTTTGCCACTTACGCTGTATTATTTATGAACACAGCCGGTGGCGTATCGGGTAAAGATATTTTTGAACTCGACTTTGTAGCAGTAGAAACTGCAGCACTACTGATTAGTAGTATTACTTTTGGTTTTGCCATGATTGCCGCTCAAGGGCAAAAAAAGGCACTAACACTGACTTGGTTATTTGTTACGTTTTGTTTAGGTGCTGTGTTTATTGGTATGGAAGTATACGAATTTCATCACCTAATTGTGCATGGCAATGGTCCACAACAAAGTGCCTTTTTAACATCGTTTTTCTCATTAGTTGGCTTACATGGTTTACATGTAACAGCGGGTCTAATTTGGATGACCATAATGATGATTGAAGTTGCTAAACGCGGCTTAGGTAAAGCAACCGTAACGCGTTTAAGCTGCTTAAGCCTATTTTGGCACTTCTTAGACATTGTCTGGATTTGTGTATTTACCGTTGTTTATTTAATGGGAGCAATGTAATGAGCCACAGCGAAACGCATGCGTTAAAGCAAACGCAAAGTGATCATCATGATGAATCTCATGGCAGTGTTAAAACTTACTTAATTGGCTTTGTGCTATCGGTAATTTTAACTGCTATACCGTTTTACATGGTAATGGAAGGTGACTTCTCAAAAGCAACAACGCTTTGGAGCATTGTTACTTTAGCAATCGTACAAATTTGGGTGCATTTAAAATACTTTTTACACCTTAATTTTACCACCGAAGATGGCCGTGCAAGTACTTTTTCATTCCTATTCAGTGCTCTGATCATCGTAATGGTTGTTGGGTTATCTGTTTGGATCATTTATGAATCTAACGCAATGATGATGTACTAGGAGTTGAAGATGTTTCGTCGTTATTTATCAGTGACAAAGCCGGGTATTATTATGGGCAATTTGATCAGCGTAGCGGGCGGGTTTTTACTTGCCTCGCGCGGTGATATAGACCCATGGTTAATGATTGCCACATTAATTGGTTTGTCGCTAGTGGTTGCATCAGGTTGCGCTATCAATAATGTTATAGATAGAGACATAGATGTGGCCATGGCGCGTACTCGTACGCGGGTTACAGTAACGGGCGAAATGTCGGCCTTTGCTGCACTTAGTCACGGTATTTTATTGGGTGTTGTGGGCTTTGGTTTACTTATCGCCTACACCACTCAAGCCGCGGTATTTTTTGCAGCCTTTGGCTACGTAATTTATGTAGGGGTTTATAGCCTCTACATGAAACGCAACTCAGTATATGGCACTTTTGTAGGTAGTCTCTCTGGCGCTGTACCGCCAGTAGTTGGTTACTGCGCCGTAACAGGGCAGTTCGATATGGGCGCATTAATACTGCTAGTCATGTTTAGCTTGTGGCAAATGCCGCATTCATATGCCATTGCTATTTTTCGCTTTAAAGATTACCAAGCTGCAGGTATTCCTGTATTACCTGTAGCGCAAGGAATTGATAAAGCAAAGCGCCATATCGTACTTTACATTGCTGTATATGCATTGGTGGTGATGTTGCTACCAATTACTGGCTACACAGGTGCTGCCTTTATGGCTGTTGCTTGTATTACCAGCTTTTGGTGGTTGCTAATGGCGCTGCGCGGTTATCGTCGTAATATTGATATGAGTAGCTGGGCACGTAAAGTGTTCGCATTTTCAATTATTAATATTACAGCGTTAAGCATTGCTATGGCTGTTGACTATCATAGCGTTGCTCCACAGCTATTAACGCTTACCTAATTTAAAAATTTTTAACTATTCCAAAGTTAATCCAAAGGCTCGAAAGGGCCTTTTTTTATGCCTAAAATAGTTTTGCAATAGAGCGCTTATTGGCAAGTTCTAGGCTTTGTTTTATTCGTGCTCTTACCTCTGGTGATTTATTTTGGCTTAGCTTAAAGTTTCCACTCCAATGAGTGGGAGTGAATTCTATAAAGCTTAATTGTTGATACATTGCTTGGCGATTGCTTTTGGGCACGTCAGTAATCTTCCAAATTGGCGTAAAGCCTTGCTCAAAATGGCTCGTTAGTTGCCGCATTATTTTGTCTTTCTCATTATCGCTTTCAATAATATTCACATTTGCAGTTACTTGTACTGATGAATAAAGCCAGCTCGGCAGTGTTTTATTATTACTATACGAGGGAGATAGATAACAGTTATCGCCACTAAATAGTAATTTTACTGACTGTTTATCACATTGCGCTAGCGGGTTATGTTTTGCTACGTGTGCAATAAATACATTACGTGAGGGCTCATATAATACAGGCACTTGGCATATATTATTTAAGTCACTTTGCGAGCAGGGCATTAAAATACTCGCTAGAGGGAATTGCTCAACCAATGCTTGCAAACGTTCAATATTATGTTCTTGAAAATGTGTGGGTGGGTACATTAAAGCTTCCCCTCTAACTGCAACTTAATGCTCTGCCAATGTTCGTCAATAATGCTAAATTTTGCAGTGCTTCTGTAACTTCCATCACTTAGCAATCTATCTTTATGGGCTATACCTTCAAATTGGGCGCCTAGTCGAGTAATTGCATTTCGAGATTTTTGATTTTTTTCGTGGGTATTAAATGTTATTCGCACTAAATTCAACGCGTCAAAAGCGTAGCTAAGCAGTAAATATTTAGTGTGAGTATTAATATAAGTTTGCTGCCAGTGATGGCTTATAAATGTATGACCAATTTCAGCACTTAAGTTATGCGTATCTAATCTAAATAGTCGTGTAGTGCCTACAACCTCTTTGCTGGCTATGTCTACTATGGCAAATACAATTTGTTCTTTGTTATTAAATTGTGCACTGGTGGTAAACCATTCCTTTAACTGTTCGGGTGTTTTTGTATAGTTGCTTAATACCCATTCCCATATTTTTGGATGTTGCCCAGCTTTATATAAGCTTTTTAAATGCTCATAATTTAATGGCTCTAAAATTACCTTATTTGTTTTATGTATCTGTTGAGTAAACATGTTGCCTCTATGCTTTGCTATTTACGAGCAACAAATGTACGCTAATTTGGTTTGGTAAAAACAACCAGAATTGGCTTTTTAGCTATACCAGTTATAAAAGGATAACATGCAACCGCTTAATATTGAATTTAATGACTCAAACAAAGCTAAGTACATACAAGTTGCAGATGCTTTGCGTGGTTCTATCGTAAAGGGAGATATTGCACCTGGTATAAAACTCAGTTCTGCTCGAGTTATGGCGCAAACGTATCAGTTAAATCGCCATACAATAATGAACGCATTGCAGTTATTAGTAGCCGAAGGATGGCTAGAATCCCATGAACGCTCTGGGTATAGCGTCACTCAAACACTACCAATTCAAAGCAGTGCTAACTGTGATCACACGCCAGTTTTAACACCAAAACCTTATAAATTTGCTACAGAGTTAGCCGTGCCTATTCCGGCAATGAATTTAAAAGACTACGTATATAATTTCGCAGGTGGACTTCCTGATTTAAATAGCTTTCCCTATAAAGAATTTAAACGCTCTATGAGCCATGTATTTAATCATTTAGATACCAGTAAACTTCATTATGGTGATATAGGTGGAGTGAGTGAGCTAAAAACTCAGATAAGTGATTACTTACATAAAACTAGAAGTTTAAAAGTATCAGACTTACTTGTATGTAATGGCTCACAAGAAGCTTTGTTTTTAATTTCAAAGGCCTTTATAAGTAAAGATGACTTCTTAGCCGTTGAGACTTTAGGCTACCCACCAGCACGCAAAGCCTTTGCTGCTTGTGGCGCGCAATTAATAGATATAAAACAAGATGAATATGGTTTATGTGTTGATGACTTAAAAGCGCAACTTAGACGATATCCAATAAAAATGCTGTACTTAACCCCGCTGCATCAATACCCAACTACCGTTACGCTTTCGCCCACACGGCGCATGCAAATTTATCAATTATGTTATGAGTATGGCGTAATGATTATTGAAGATGATTACGATCACGAGTTTCATTATCGCTGTCAGCCATTGCAACCTATGGCTGGGGACGATCCCGCTGGGATTATTATTTACTTATCTACATTTTCTAAAATCATGTTCTCAGGCGCTAGAATTGGCTACATTTGTGCAGCTCCTGAAGTATTAGCACAGTTAACCGCATGGAAGCAGTTAATGAATCATAAAAATGATGTGGTTATGCAGCTAGCCGTTGCGCACTTTATGCAAGAAGGTGGATTTGAGCGCCACTTGAAACGCATGACTAAACACTATAAACAACGTTATGAAGCAATGGACAACACGTTAGCGTTGCTGCAATCACAGGGGCTACCAATAGAGTATAAAAAGCCAGACGGCGGTATGGCAATGTGGGTTAACTTAAATAAAAATACGAGTAATATAAAACAAGCAATGCAAAGTAAAAGCGTGTATTTACAAGCAGAATCTGAGTTTTACTTTGCTGATTCAGTGAGAAGTTTAATGCCTAAGCAATATAGTTATGTTCGCTTAGGCTTTGCAGGGCAATCAGTTGAGGCAATGAAGCAAGGGATCAAACTCATAACTGAATATAAGTAACTATTTTTTAAAGTCATCAGCATTGTAATAAAGTGGTTTAAGCGTGCCGCAGTTAATAAATTTATAGGTAAGCTCATTTTCAGCTGGGACACGTTTTGAGGTACGAAGCTTTTGCATACATGCATTAACTAAATCAACAAAAATAAGATGGTTATAGCTCGGCGCTTGTTGAATTTTATGAATATAAATATGCTCAGTACCGCCTAGATTAATCATGTCGTAATCTTGCCATTGCGATGATTCACTTAAATCTTTTAGCTCTCTGGCATACAGTTGCTTACTCAGTTCAAGCTCTTTTTTTGAGTAAATTAAACTACCGCCTTGTTGATAATCACCCTCGTAAATATCGGCAATAATCGTAATTTCTTCACCACGCATTAAATGTTGAATATTAAACGCTTGTGGCTTAACCGTGATTAGCTCAGCATTTCTAACAAAGTTTAAGAGTGCGACATCGGGGTTTCCTATTTTATAAACAACTTGCACATCATCTGGAGAATTATAACTAGGTAAGTTAATCGCAATTATAGATGAGCCTTGATTAACCAAAGCCATAGGATGCTCAGCATTGTAAGCGGGGTCTACCGGTGGTAGTTCTGTTTTTTCTTCTTCTGCTACAGCAAAGCCACTTAAAGTAACTAGTAATAAAGTAAGTAGTAGGCGCATTATAATCTCAATTAATTTATGAGCTTAAATTGTAGTATAAAATATATATTACATTGAGTTAATTGCACTTAATACTTAAACGCCAAGCATTGTATAAAAGGCTCAAATGAGCCTTTTATACAATTTCAAGGTAATCTCAAAGCGACATTAAAATAATGGCGGCTAAATAAGCACTACTTAATTGCTTTTTTTACTTCTCGCCAATCTATTATTTTAAAGTTTTGAGGCTGCTGTGGCATACGATTATAACCATCTTGTACAACTAAAATACCTTCAGGATAACCCGGTAGGGACTTAGATGTTACTGTTAACCCGTCGGTTTCTGATGAGCCATCAATACCATTAACCAAATCACTTATTACACTAAACTTACCTGCAAACTCTAAGCTAGGTGTTTTAATGCCCGCAGTACCATTCTTTATTTTATACAGTACGTAGCTGTTATCACCTTGGCTCGAAACAACTAAATAACGTGTTTTGTCGCTGTGGTAAATTTCCATACCTTCAACATCATCAACAAGTTGCTCATTTATACCTTGCAGCATAACCGGTGTACTGCCTGCCGTTGGCTCTGCACCTATAAACCAAATACCGGCATCTTCTTCGCCTACAAATAATTGTCCTAGTTCATCATCTGCACTACAGCCTTCTGGTTGGCTTGGTAGGTTAAACTCGCGAACAAGTTTGCCTGTTATTTTTTCGTTATTCTCACTGATTTTATATTGCTGATATAGCCCCGATTTATCATTTACAAATACATAGTTCCCCGTATTTGACGAGTACATACATAAGCCATAAATTTCATCAAGATTGGTAGGAATATCAGCAATGTACTTCACACTATTATTAGCTTGTACTGTAAATACACTAATACCGTTAAGCGTTCGGTTACTGGCAGTTATTAATGTATTGGTACTGTTTTTAATCGTGCTATTTTGTCGCAGGTCTACGTTATTTAAACGACCAACTTCAAGTGACTGTTCAAGCTTGCCATTTAGGCTGTATACCATTAGTCCACGGCGTTTATCGGTGCCTAAAATTAAGCTGTTTGCTGCATCTTTAGGGTTAACCCAAATTGCCGGATCGTCTGCTGCATCACCAAACGCTTGTACGGGGGCAGTTTGTGCACTTGCCTTTATTTGAGTAATTGATTGGGGGCTGGTTTTTAATGATTTTATGATAGGTGTTACAGGTAGTGTACTTTTAATATAAGCGCCTGTTTCGTCGTTATACAGCACTGCCGTTGCCGCGTTGTTACTTGTGTAATTTACCGCTACCGATTCCAAGCTCAAGTCACCATTTAACATCCAGTTATTAAGCATTTTACTAATTGGATCATAAGTATACACAGTATTGTTTTTGGTACTAGTAAACCAGATAATACCATCTTGCGAAGCTGAAATAGCTCCTAGTTCACTGTCTAACTTTCCAAAGGGGGCGACTAAAGCAATCGGTTTTTTATCTGCTTGCGATTCCGCGTTCGCGTTTATTGCCCAAATGCCTACTTCGCTTTCACTTACATATAAGGTATTTGTTGTTGTACTTACAGCACAACCCGACGCCTCACTAACGCCAGAAAATTCACGTACATTTACGTTAACCGCTTTATTATTCGCTGTATCAAAAATAATAGTTTCGGTAATTAGCCCGCGTACATCAGGTACAAATGCCGATATTGATTCACTCGCTTTATTAGCAAATAAACACACCGTATCGGGTTGTGCTTGTGGTGGGTTAATGCGGGTTAGTTCAATTGTATCCCAGCCACTTTGAGTGTTCTCAAGCTTAAATATAACAACGTTATCTTGATTGTTATCAATAGTTGCAACCAAAAATGAGTGTGCTGTTAGCTTAGTGACAGCAAGCGCTTCAAAGTTACCTTTTTTTATAATGCGGCTTTGTTGCGTTTCACTTTCAACTAACACTAAGCCTTTGCTTTCGCTTGCTAGCAACCAATTGTTATTATTTAACCATGCCGCTTGTGAGCCTTGCATGTTATCTGTTGGACCAAATTCAGTACTATTAATGACTATTTTATCGGATGTGTTTTTTACTGCCGTATTTGTAGCCATATTACTATTGCTACACGCACTTAATGTACTAAGCACTAAGCTACTTACAATTAAGCTAATAGATGTTTTTAATTTAAAGTTCATGTTGTAACCCTTTATTGGTCAAAGCGCTTTTGAGTGCTGTAACGCACTTCGCCTTTATAGTTAATAGCCGTTGCTTTTAGTGCTTCATTGTTAATCGAAAAGCTCAAAAATCCTGGAGTAGCTTCTGCAAAACGCGTAAATTCACGTTGTTTTACGTAACGCGCTTCGCTACCACCACCAGATACAAAGTGGTCGAGTTTACTGCCATCTATTTGGTTATGTTGCAGGTCATGTTCGTGTCCTGCTATGTATGCTTGCACACCATTTTGCTCAAATATGGGCTCGAGTAAATTACGTAAACCTTCAGTAAGTCCGTAACGTTTTCCACTGCTATAAAGTGGGTGATGACCAACCACTATTTTCCATCGTGCTTGGCTATTTGATAGTTGGCTATCTAACCATGTTAATTGCGCTTGGCTGTTTTGCCCTTGAGTTGCTTTGTATTTTTCGCGTGTTTTGTATTCAGGATTTAAAGTATTAGTGTCTAAAAACACCATTAATATCTGCTCGCCACCTTTTAAAGTAAAGGTTTTGCTGTAATAGCGTGCAGGTAAATTCCAGCGCTGACTTTTTTTACTGTAATCAAGTTGTGCTTGCGCATTACCTAAATAATCATGATTACCCAGTACTACATACCAAGGCTCGAATGTATGTGGACCATGGTAAATATCTTCATAGGCACTTTGCCAAAGCGGGTCGTTAACACTTGCCACACCATTGGGATAAAAGTTATCGCCAGTTGAAATAGTAAAATCACCATCCGTTTGAAACATCGCTATTTCTAACTGGTGTGCTACGTCTTTTTGATAAAAGTGCCCGTTATGTCCCCAATCACCAATAACCGTAAAATTTAAGCTCTTAGGCAGCACCGTCAAGTTGGCAATTTTTTGTTGCTCGTATAATACATCGGTGTACGTTACGTTTGCCAATACGCTTTGTATACTGCATAAGCCAAGTGTTATTAGCAGTAATGTTTTTTTTATCATTATAGTTCTCTCATGTTTGGTAGCGCTAAATAAAGTGATTAGCACTACCTCATAAACTTATTTAAAACGCGTAACGCAGCATAAGTTGATAAACCGGTCCCGCTTCTTCAGATTCAATTTCGTACTCATCAAAGCTTCTACTAAACTGATCTTCAACGGTATCAAATTTATTAAAGGTTTCGTCTTTACTTGCATCAAGTAGGTTTGAACCCACCAAGCGTAGCGTTACATCTTCCCAACGTTTTTCTAAAAACACTTCAAAGTCGGCACTGTAAGATGTAGTTATTTCTTCACCTACAATACGTCCATAGGCATCACCTTGCTTACGGTAAGTTACGCCAAATGCAGCTTTGAGTTCGGGTAAGTCTTGAATAAACCCAATGTTATAAACGTAGTCTGATTGGTCGTTAAATTTTCGAGACCCAAAAAAGTCGGTTACTTCACTATCAAGCCATGAGTAATTTAAAAATACTCCAGTATTAGGCATGCTAAATGCGCCAAGCGGAGTAGATAAATCAAGCTCAACTCCTTTTACGTTACCGTCGCCTGTGTTGCGAGGCTGCAATACAAATGTACCTTCTCCTTCAGAGCCTTCTTGTCCTGTATTTGCTATTTCTATTAGGTCGTTTACTTTGCGGTAAAATAAATTAATGCCTACAACGCCACTTTTACCTAAGCGGTATTCGTAGCCTAAATCCATACCCCAAGCTGATTCTGGTTTTAATTCTGGGTTACCTAGTTGGTCGTTATCGCCAAGTTCTTTTTCGATAAGAGCTGGTGTTAAAAAATCAAACTCGGGGCGTCGTAAACTACGCGCAACAGAGGCGCTAACGCGTCCATTCTCACTTACGTTATAACGAAAATGTGCAGAAGGTAGAACAAAGTCGTAATTGTTATCTTCGGTTACACCAATTGTTTTATCATTAATTTTTGAATCAGTAGACTCCCAGCGAATGCCCAATTCCCAGGCAAATAAATCATCTTGGTGTTTAATAAGGGCAAACACATCAAAGCGGTCTTCCTCTAGCGTGTTTACGCCACCAATAACCGGTTCAAATTCACTGGTAAATACAGCCAAAGATAAAGGTGTTCCCACATATTGATCCCAGCTTGTAAGTGCTAATTCAAGCTCGTCTTCGGCTTCAAAAATATTGCTATCGCGCTTTTTATTTTGTAAAAATGCACCAAACTGAATTTCTTTATTGTCACCCCAAGGTTGGCTATGTTGCCACTGCAGGGTCCATTCTTTATCGTCTATGTCACTTTGAGCTTGTTCTTCTTCAAATATTATTGGCAGCTCTGACGTATCTAGTTCTACTTCTTGCTCATAAACAGACTCTTCAAACCGAGCAAAGCCAAATTTAAACCTACTTGTGCCGCTTAGTAGTGGAAATTCATAAGCGGTATTGATGTTGTAATTAGTTTGGTCAATATATTTAACATTGGCATTATCTGTTTCTAAGTTACCGCCATTTACAATATCGTTATTGGTTGCAGTTGGGTCGTTGTATTCAAATGAACGTTCATCCTCAGTACGCTCTGTATCAACCCACATAGCGCTAATATTAAACTGACTATCGTCGTCAAAAACAATTTCGTAGCTGGAGTTAAGTGACGTGTCGTCGCCATCGCGAGTGTCTGATTGGTCTTCGCGGTTATCAAACTCTTCTGTTTGAAAATTTATATTGTTTTCAGGGCTATCGCCGTAGCGCAAACTAGTTTTTTGTTTTGGGTTATATCTGCCTTGTAAATTTGCACCAAGTAATAAGCGCCCACCAGCAAATTCAGTACCGTACACAGCAGCCAAGCTTTCTTTAAATTCACCATCGTCATAAAGCAAGCCACCAGCACGCAAGTAACCGCCATCTAAACTGTAACCATCGCGCAATACAATATTTAATGTGCCCGCAATAGCATCGGCTGAGCGGTTAGCACTTGATGAGCGAATAATTTCAACGCGTTCAATTAACTCAGCCGGAATTCGGTCAACAAAAAATGAACGGTCGGCACCAGCGCCAGGTACTTCTTCACCGTTTATAAGCACCTTTGTATAAGCAGGGCTTAACCCCCGCATACGTGCACCATCCGATTCAAGCACATCCGATAAAAATGTAACACTGGGTACTCGTTTTAATGCATCGCCTGCGGTCAATGGTTCAAAACGTTGAAAGTACTCTTGTGAATATTCTAAGGTTGGTGCGAGTTCGTCTGAGCGGTTTCTGTAGCCAATTTCACCGTATACAACAATTTTGTCAGAAACTTCGATATCTTTTTTTGTGGTTTCTTTTGCATCATCTTCTGCATAAGCCGTTAAATTACATAAGGCTAATGCGGCTACCAGTGCTTTTATTTTAAAGTCTTTCATTGTATTTGCTCTTGGTTATTGCTGGGTTGTTTCTTGATATGGCGAGCAAGCTAAAGATATTTGATTACGTAAATGTGACAGTGTTTAGTTTAAATACATGTATTTAGAGGTGTTTGAGCAATATCTAGAGCGTATTGAGCTTTTATCACTCCTCGTAAAGTCAGGTGTTATGTACCGTGCAGGGCTGTTTTTAAAGTAGGTATCATTTAGTTGTCATATAGCTGAGCTAATATGACCCTGCTAACAAAAACTTGTATGAACTAACTTTAAAACTCATTTATAAACGAGATACCGCACATGCGATTTAACCCCTTTATCAGCCACCGATTATTAATAAACGCTATTATTGCGATGTTTTTTAGCGCTGTGTTTTTAAGTAGTTATTTAGGTGTATTAAAAACTTACGCCAGTATTCAGTGGCTCGATATTATGGGGGAGGGCGGTATTGTATTAATGACTCTCGTATGGATTGCCGCGTTATTAATATCAAGACCACCGGGTAAAGTAACCACTTACTTAGTGATAGGTGTTGGGTTATTTATGTTCTCGGCAACCCTCGATTTACTTGATGAATGGCTAATGCATCCCGCCCATCAATGGCTCAGTTGGATTGAATCTCTGCCAGCACCTTTAGGCATGTTGTTAACGAGTGTGGGTTTGTATTATTGGCATCAAGAGCAGTACGTATTAAATCGTCAGCTACGCCGCCGTGAAGCGCATTTACGTGAGCACGATAAGGTGTGTTCAGTTACAGGTCTTTATAAGGCGCAGTACCTAGATTCTGCAATTAAAGAGCAACTTACGAGCAAACAACCACTCTGGCTTGGGGCTATTGATATTCGTGATTTTTCGCATTTTAATAGTGAGTTTGGCTTTAGTGAGGGCGACCGGTTACTGCGTGAAATTAGCGAGCTATTGTTAATGAATTGCCGACTAAGTGATGTAGTGTGCCGCTACGCAGGAGATTGCTTTATGGTATTGATGCCAGCCACCACAGAGCAGCAAGCTAAAGAGTTGATGGCACAAATTAAAGGAGCTCTAAAGCATTGTGCATTTAAAGTTGAAGCATCTAAAAAAGCAAAGTTTCAATATGTCACTACCGCCTTAATACAAGGTAATACGCATAGCAGTACAGGTAAACTAACAAGCCAACTGCATAGTCAATTACAACAAAAAAAGCATCAACTAAAAGTAGCGCACCGTGCACATGTTTGTTAGCCAAGACGACAAATATTTAAGCGCTCAAGGGCTTATTACGTCAGCTGTAGAGCTTGCTCAAAGCCGAAACATAAATTTACATAAGCTGCTACGCGGTACCGGTATTTTTGAACAAGACTTACTTAATTTTCAGCATACATTTAGTGTGTCTCAGCAGGTGCGTTTATTAGCTCAATTTAAGTTGTTGATGAAAAGTACTGACAGTGGTTTTTTACTCGGTAGCCAACTTATTAACGACACTCGAGCCGAAGCTCAGGCATTAAAATATAGCGATAATTTAGCTCAAGTATTAAAGCAATTATCACTTTTAAGAATGCAATTAGCGCCTTTGCTGTTTAGCCAAACGTATATTAAAAACGATAATGTTTATATTTATATTCAGCCAGCACATGGGTTTGATGAAAGCCTTTACCACTATGTGCTAGAGATATACAGCACTGCATTTTATAGTTTACTTAAACGAGTGAGCGAAAGTTACCCGCATTGTCAGTTCGACTTTGCTTTTAAACGCCCTCGGCATATTCAAGAATACGAGCAAAATTTAGGGCTAAAGGTAAGTTTTGATAAGCCATGTACTCGCTGGGTATTAAATAAAACCATGTTAAGGGCTAAAAACCCGCATGCGAGTCAATTACGATTTATGCAAGCGCAGTCGCAGCTACATAATAAAAGCGTAGTTAGCATGACTTTTATTGAAGCCGTCTGCAGATACTTATACTCTCACCCAAGTGCTAATTTAGAGTGCACCGCAAAGCACTTTGCTATGAGCTCAGCTACATTTAAGCGCAGACTCAAACTCAATGGGGTACGCTTTTCAGCGTTAATAGATGAGCAAAATAAGCACAAAGCTATTTACCTACTTACTCTGTGCGCCAAACATAACGAACAAGTCGCTGAACATTTAGCTTTTTACGATATACCTAACTTTCGGCGCGCCTTTAAACGCTGGACAGGCTTAACACCTAATCAGTTAAAAGCGCAATAAGTTACTCAGTTGCCATGTCTATGGAGTGCAACAATGTTCGCGCATTTAAATGAAGATTTGGATCTTCTGGGTTTGACGTATTAGTCAGCCAAATTACATTGCCTTCTTTATTTACAAATAATGTAGTAGGTGTGCCTCGTATACCTAATTGCTGTGCTATTGCATCGGCTTTTACAGCTGTTTTAAAAGTATAACCTCTTTCGCTAAGTGCTTTAGCGGGAGTAGCATCGTCATCTTCTTCAAAGCTCACGGCAATAACTTTTAATCCCATATCATCAATTTTTTGAAGTGCTGGCTGCAGCTTTTTACAGTACGGACACCATGTTGCCCAAAAGTGTAAAACGTAAGGTTGACCTAATAAATCTTGAGTATTGAGTGGCGACCCATCAGCCATTTGTAAATTTAATGTTGGCAATTTAGGATATGTTGCTTCTGAGCTTGTATCTTGTGCGTAAGCTGTAAAGCTTAATAAAATTAGCGTGATGGTAATAAATAGCTGTTTCATAATATGCTCTTTTTTATTTTACATATTAAACAAGAACGATAATTTAACATTTTTCTTTCAAACTAAAAGCCAGCAGCTTGTTCAACAACAATAGCGTGGCGTTTAGCGAGGCGTAGGTGATCTCTATCGTAACCTCCACCTATCACAGTAGCTACAGGTGTATTGTGTTCAAGGCAGCGTTTTAATACTAAATGGTCACGTTTAGCTATGCCATCCCAGCTAATATCTAACTTACCCAAGCCATCACCTTGCCAAATATCAACGCCAGCATCGTAAAGTACTAAGCTTGGGTTTAGCTCTTTAAGTAAATAACTTAGTGTTTCGTTAACTATGGCAAGGTATTCGTCGTCCTTCATATTATTTGCCAGGCCAATGTCTAAATCGCTAGCGGACTTTCTAAAGGGGAAGTTTTTTTCACAATGGATAGAGCAAGTATACGCATAGGGTTGATGCTGTAACATTGCAGCTGTGCCATCACCTTGGTGCACGTCTAAATCAAAAATAAGTACGTTAGTTACCTCACCCGATTTAATTAAAGTTTGCGTGGTAAAGGCCAAATCGTTAACCATACAAAAACCTGAACCAAAGTCATTATGTGCGTGATGTGTACCACCAGCAAGATGACACGCTATACCGTGTTTAAGTGCTAAGCGGGCTGTCTGTAGCGTTCCTTGAGGGGCTGTAAATGTACGTGCCATAAGCTCTTTTGACCAAGGTAGACCAATGCGACGCATGGCTTTTTCATCTAAGCGGTTGTGCCATAAATCTTGGATATAATTATCGCAATGCACAAGCTCAAGCGGCTCTGGCGTGCCTAATATTGGCTCAACTAGGTTACTGCCGATTAAACCAAGCTCTGCAACATGTTGATATAAATGTGCAAATTTACTCATTACAAAGCGATGCTTAGGATCAAAGCTAAACGAGTAGTTAGGATGGTATACCAAAGGCAAATGAGGATTTAAGCGCATATTTACAAGCTTTATAAAGTTTGCGCTATGGTAATCAACTTAAGAGAATGAGTCTATTGTGAGTCATTAATAAGTGACGCTAATTCGCGATGCAGTAGCTCATCATCGGCTAAGTTTAGCTCTATTAAACGCTTTAAATAAGTAATACTGTCTATATCAATGTGATGGCATTTTAAACCAATATGATCGGCTTCAATATGGCAAATCACTACTTCCATTTTTATTTCTATATCGCTTTGAGGTAATGTAAAACGCAGTATTGCTTGCGTATTGTGGCTGCCAATAAATGCATCACAATTAGTAACCAACGCGCCATGTAACGATAGATCGAGTAATTTACACGGATACTGTTGGCTATCAAAACATAACAGAGCGTTAGTTGAAAATAGCACACGAGAAAACTGTCGACGATTTTGCATAACCTAATTTAGCCTTACTGTTTTTATAATAAATTAAGCATAGCGGGTAATTCTCTACATGCTAGCAAGATGTGCTCCTGTAATGCTGGTGACATAAAAAAGCCCTGCAAAGTGCAGGGCTTAAGTTATACAAACATAAAATTAACCAATATTTTTAGCCAATTTTTTTGTACTTAATACGTTTAGGTTGAGTTGCCTCAGCGCCTAGGGTCTTTTTAAGCCACTCTTCATATTCAGTGTAGTTACCATCAAAGAAGTTAATTTGACCTTCATCACGGTAATCTAAAATATGTGTAGCGATACGGTCAAGGAACCAACGGTCATGCGAGATACACATTACACAACCTGGGAACTCTAAAATAGCGTTCTCCAGTGCACGTAGTGTTTCAACGTCCAAGTCATTGGTTGGCTCATCGAGTAGTAACACATTGCCGCCAGCTTTTAATAACTTAGCAAGGTGTAAACGGTTACGCTCACCACCTGATAGGTCTTTAACAAACTTTTGCTGATCGTTACCTTTAAAGTTAAAGCGACTTACATATGCTCGGCTTGGGAACTCAAAGTTACCAATTTTCAGTACGTCTTGTCCGTCTGATATTTCTTGGAAAACAGTTTTGCTTTCGTCCATACCGTCGCGGAACTGATCAACAGTAGCTAGGTGTACTGTTTCGCCAACGCTGATGTTACCGCTGTCTTGCGTTTGCTCACCGCTTATCATTTTAAACAGCGTTGATTTACCCGCGCCATTCGCGCCAATAATGCCCACAATGGCACCTTTTGGCATGCTAAAGCTTAAGTCATCAATTAAAACTCGATCGCCAAAACTCTTACGAAGATTAGTTACTTCAAGTACTTGGTCACCTAAACGCGGACCAGGTGGGATAAACATCTCGTTAGTTTCGTTACGTTTTTGGTAATCAGACTGCTGCATTTCAGTAAACTGAGCCATACGTGCTTTTGACTTAGCTTGACGACCTTTAGGATTTGAACGAACCCATTCAAGTTCTTGCGCAATTGATTTTTGACGTGCTTTTTCAGATTTTTGTTCTTGCTGTAAGCGCGCATCTTTTTGTTCAAGCCAAGAAGAGTAGTTACCTTCCCATGGAATACCTTCACCACGGTCAAGCTCTAATATCCAACCAGCTACATTATCAAGGAAGTAACGGTCATGCGTTACAGCCACAACAGTGCCTTCGTAATCGTGTAAGAAGCGCTCTAACCATGCAACCGACTCGGCATCCAAGTGGTTAGTAGGTTCATCAAGGATAAGCATGTCTGGTTTTTCAAGTAATAATCGACATATAGCAACACGGCGACGCTCACCACCTGAAAGGTGCTCAATTTTAGCATCCCACTCTGGCAGGCGAAGTGCATCAGCTGCGCGTTCTAAAACGTTGTCGATGTTATGACCATCGTGCGCCTGAATAACAGCTTCAAGCTCGCCTTGCTCTTTTGCAAGTGCGTCAAAGTCAGCGTCTTCCATGGCGTATTCGTTATACACTTCGTCAAGACGTTTAAGTGCATGTTTAACTTCGCCAACAGCTTCTTCAACAGTTTCACGTACTGTTTTACTTTCGTCTAAAACAGGTTCTTGCGGTAAATAACCAATTTTAGTACCAGGCTGAGGATGTGCATCACCTTCAAAATCTTGGTCAACACCGGCCATAATACGCAGTAACGTAGATTTACCAGAACCGTTTAAACCAAGCACACCAATTTTAGCGCCAGGAAAAAAGTGCAACGAAATATCTTTTAAGATAGTGCGCTTAGGTGGCACAACCTTAGATACTCGACTCATCGAGAATATAAATTTATCAGGTAAAACCATGGAGGAAAGCCTTCAAATAATAATAAAAATTTCAATGTTGTATTGTAGTGGCTGACGGGTGAAACAGTCAACGAATGCTGTATAGAACAATACACTTACCTAAGCGGTACTTTGTTTTGATTGCTCGTTAAAAACACTACTATTACAGGATTTCTATTGTGTAAAATTCTGTAATCTATTGTTTTATATTGTTCAAATACATTTCATTTTTAACAAAAGTGGTACAGTATATTTACAAGCTGTAAAGTATAAGCAAGTTATATAGGCAGGCCACACTTAGTTTGTTGTTAAACATCACATTATTAAATATTACAAAGGTTTAAAGGAATGAACATGAAAATAGTTACAAGGTTAGGGGCATTACTTTTAGGTTTATACTCATTTTCGAGCCAAGCAGACATACTCCACGTAAATGGTTATTACCAAGGAATAGGGATAGGGTCTACGCAAATTGATGTATACGAGAGTGATAGCATACAGTTTACAACGCTTTACGGCCGGTTTGGATATCAGTTTTCGCGTTACTTTGCATTAGAAGGGCGTATAGGTTTTGGGTTAAATGATGAGTCAACGCCTCTAAACGGAATTGTTTACACTCAGAACCCACAGGACGGTTCGCTGAGTTCAGAATTCATTAAGAGCGAAATCGATTCAAGCCTTGATTTGCAAACAAGTATATTTGTAAAAGCTAATTATCCAATTTCATCTCGAGCTGATGTGTTTTTATTTGGTGGCTATGGTAGAAATAAATTAAGTTACAATGAAGGCGACTTAAAAAACCTTGCAGAATCAATAACTGGTACAGATACAAATTCTACGCTAATAACTGAGCAAAACTACGATGAAGGCGGCGTAACGTACGGAACCGGCATTGACTTTAGGCTAACTCAACGCTGGCAAGTAAGTGCTGAATACCAATATTTTGATACAAATGAAGGCGATATTTACGCTCTTAATTTATCTGTAAATTATCGTTTTTAATTATAATAGCGCTACTGATTTTAGTAGCGCTATTTCAATTCACTAAAACAAAGTACTTCAATATAAATGCATTCCCTCTCATCTATAACTTTTAGTAAATCTTAAAAAAATCATGAAAAAATTTCATTTGGACATCTATACATCTAGAGGTTGATATTTTTTACTTTCAGTTCATAATTAAGCCTCGGTTTTTATGAGCAGGAGTAAAGTATGCCAATTACAGTAAAAGACGAGTTGCCGGCAATTGCACGTTTACGTCAAGAAAACGTATTTGTAATGCCAAAAAGTCGTGCAAAAACGCAAGAAATACGCCCAATGCGTTTGGCTATTTTAAACTTAATGCCTAATAAAGTAGAAACCGAAGTTCAGTTTATTCGCTTACTTGCCAACTCACCTTTGCAAGTAAACGTAGAACTACTGCGCCTCGACACTCACCGCAGTAGCAGCAACTCAGAAGAGCACCTTGATACCTTTTACCGTTATTTTTCAGAAGTAAAAGACAACAATTACGATGCGTTAATAGTAACCGGTGCGCCACTTGCGCATTTAGAATACGACGATGTAGCGTATTGGGATGAGTTAAAGGTTATTATTGATTGGGCTGAGCAACACGTTACCTCTACGTTATTTTCGTGTTGGGCAGCGCATGCAGCGTTATATCACCGTTACAATTTAAAACGCGATTTAAAAGACGATAAACTGTGTGGCGTATTTACTCACCAGTGTTATTTTGATCACGGTGCACTGACTCGCGGATTCGACGATACCTTTTTGGTACCGCACTCACGCTACGGCCATATTGATATAAATAAAATAAACGCCTGTGAAGAACTCGTTGTACTGGCAGGTTCTGAGCGAGTAGGGGCTTACTTACTTAAAAATAAATCGGGTAGCCAAGTGTTTATAACCGGCCACCCAGAGTACGACGCCGACTCGCTAAAAGCAGAATACGAGCGCGATTGTAAAAAAAGCCCTAATGCACCAAAGCCCGAAAATTACTTTCCGGATGACGATGCAACCAAACAACCTTCAAAAACGTGGCAAAGCCATGCTTTTTTACTTTTTTCGAACTGGTTAAATTACTACGTGTACCAAACCACACCGTATGATATTAATTTAGTTAGCCAAGACGTGAGGACTAACAACTATGCCGAATAACGCTCCTACAAATAATAAGCAAGCCGAAATAAGCGCCGCATTAAAAGAACGTATTTTAATTTTAGATGGCGCTATGGGCACCATGATCCAAGATCATAAGCTAGAAGAAGAAGACTATCGCGGAGAGCGTTTTAAAGACTGGCATGTATTAATTAAAGGTAATAACGATTTATTAAGCCTAACCAAGCCCGACTTAATCACTGATATTCATCGTGGTTTTTTATCAGCGGGCGCCGATATTATCGAAACCAACACGTTTAACTCGACCACTATTTCGATGGAAGATTACGACATGGCAAACCTAAGCCGTGAAATAAACCTAGAGTCGGCTAAATTAGCACGCGCAATTTGCGATGAATTTACGGCTAAAACGCCAGAAAAACCGCGCTATGTAGCCGGTGTTTTAGGGCCGACATCTAAAACGTGTTCAATTTCGCCAGACGTAAACGATCCGGGTTACCGAAACGTTACTTTTGATAAGCTAGTTACTGCGTATGTAGAGTCTACCCTTGCATTAATGGAAGGCGGCGCCGATTTAATACTAATCGAAACTATATTCGACACGCTTAATGCAAAAGCCGCCTCGTTTGGTGTAGAAGAAGCCTTTGAGCAAGCAGGGCGCACATTACCAGTTATGATCTCGGGCACTATTACCGACGCTTCTGGCCGTACGCTTTCTGGGCAAACAACCGAAGCATTTTATAACTCTATTCGCCATATTAAGCCTATTTCGATTGGTTTAAACTGCGCGCTTGGCCCTGATTTACTGCGCCAATATGTAGAAGAGCTTTCGCGCGTGTGCGAAACCTTTACATCGGTACACCCTAATGCGGGCTTGCCTAATGAGTTTGGTGAATACGACTTAGAAGCGCCTGAAATGGCAGCCGAAATTATCGATTGGGGTAAATCGGGCTTTATTAATATAGTAGGTGGATGTTGTGGCACCACGCCTGCGCATATTCGTGCTTTTGCAAAAGGTTTAGCAGGCGTTAAACCACGCCAACTGCCAGAGCTTGAAGTACGCATGCGTTTATCAGGCCTTGAAGCCTGTAACTTAAATTAAGGAGCCAACATGACCCAACAAATAGCAGTATTTACTAATGTCGGCGAACGTACCAATGTAACCGGTTCTGCCATGTTTAAACGTTTAATCATGGAAGAAGACTTTGAAGCTGCGCTAACAGTGGCCCGCGAACAAGTAGAAAATGGCGCACAGGTTATTGATATAAACATGGACGAAGCCATGTTGGACTCAAAAGCCGCTATGGTTAAGTTTTTAAACTTAATAGCCTCAGAGCCTGATATTTCACGCGTACCCATTATGGTCGACTCCTCTAAATGGGAAGTAATAGAAGCAGGCTTAAAGTGTATTCAAGGTAAGGCCATTGTTAACTCTATATCGCTAAAAGAGGGCGAAGAGCCGTTTATTCGCCAAGCTAAAATAATAAAACGTTTTGGTGCAGCTGCCGTTGTAATGGCGTTTGATACTGACGGGCAAGCTGATACAGCAGACCGCAAATATGAAATATGTGCCCGCAGCTACAAAATATTAGTAGAAGACATTGGTTTTCCACCAGAAGATATTATATTCGACCCTAATATATTTGCCGTAGCCACCGGTATAGAAGAGCACGACAACTACGCAGTAGAATTTATTGAAGGCACACGCCGCATTAAACAAAACTTACCGCACTGTAAAGTGTCGGGCGGGGTGTCAAATGTATCGTTTTCATTTAGGGGTAATAACCCAGTACGTGAAGCTATTCACTCGGTATTTTTATACCACGCCATAAAAGCGGGTATGGATATGGGCATTGTAAATGCAGGGCAACTCGCCGTTTACGACGACATCCCAGAAGAGCTTCGTAAAGCCGTTGAAGACGTAATACTTAACACAGACCCAGGTGCAGGCGAGCGTTTAGTAGAGCTTGCACCAAAATACTCTGGTATGGCACAAGCCGAGCGAGTAGAAGATTTAGAATGGCGCACATGGCCTGTTGAAAAACGCCTTGAGCACGCGCTTGTAAAAGGCATTACTACCTTTATAGATGAAGATACCGAAGAGTGCCGCGCTGCTGCCGATAAACCTATTCACGTAATTGAAGGGCCGTTAATGGATGGCATGAACGTAGTAGGGGATTTATTTGGCGCAGGTAAAATGTTTTTACCACAAGTGGTTAAATCGGCGCGCGTAATGAAACGAGCCGTAGCCTACCTAGACCCATTTATTGAAGCCGAAAAAGAAGAAGGTTCAACCAATGGTAAAATAGTGATGGCGACCGTAAAAGGCGACGTACACGACATAGGTAAAAATATTGTAGGCGTGGTACTACAGTGTAATAACTACGAAGTTATTGATTTAGGCGTAATGGTACCTGCTGATAAAATACTGCAAACCGCCATCGACGAAAAAGCCGATATTATTGGTTTATCGGGCTTAATTACCCCATCGCTTGACGAAATGGTACACGTAGCAAAAGAAATGAAACGCCGTGGTTTTGAACTGCCGCTACTTATTGGTGGTGCAACTACCTCTAAAGCGCACACAGCAGTAAAAATTGAGCCGCAATATGACAAAGGCGTTGTATATGTAAATAACGCAAGCCGTGCAGTTGGTGTGGTTTCAAACTTATTATCAAAAGACATTAAACCTGACTTTTTAGCTAAAACTAAAGCTGAATATGTAAAAGTACGCGAGCAACAAGCGCGTAAAAAACCACGCTCTAAGCCTGTTACAATCCAGCGCGCACGCGATAACGCAGCAAAGCTTGATTGGGATAACTACACACCACCAGTGCCTAAAAAGCTGGGCGTGACCGAGTTTAAAAATGTATCAATCGCGACTTTACGTAAATACATAGATTGGACGCCATACTTTATGACGTGGTCAATTGCTGGTAAATACCCGCGCATAATGGACGATGAAGTAGTAGGCGAACAAGCGCAAAGCTTATTTAAAGACGCTAACGACATGCTCGACGACCTTGAAAAAGCAGGCAGTTTGCAACCACTTGGTGTAATTGGTTTATTCCCGGCTAACCGCGTGGGTGATGACATAGAAATATACACCGACGAAACACGCAAAGAAGTATTAACTACTTCGTGCCATTTACGCCAGCAAACCGAAAAAACTGACTTTGCTAATTATTGCCTAGCCGACTACATAGCACCCAAAGGCACACCAGACTATTTTGGCGCGTTTGCAGTAACGGGCGGCCTAGAAGAAGACGACTTAGCAAATGCGTTTGACGCGCAGCAAGACGATTACAACAAAATAATGGTTAAAGCCGTTGCCGATAGGCTCGCCGAAGCGTTTGCAGAATACTTACATGAAAAAGTACGTAAAGAGTATTGGGGTTTTGCACCAGACGAAAACCTAGCAAACGATGAGCTAATACGCGAAAACTACCAAGGTATTCGCCCAGCGCCAGGTTACCCAGCGTGCCCAGAGCACACCGAGAAAAAGAAAATTTGGCAGTTGCTCGATACCGAAAAACGCATTGGCATGCAGCTAACTAGCTCGTACGCCATGTGGCCAGGTGCTGCTGTTTCGGGTTGGTACTTCTCACACCCTGAGGCTAAGTACTACGCCGTAGCAGCTGTGCAAAAGGATCAGGTAGAAGACTACGCTAAACGAACCAATATGACGCTTGAAGAAGCTGAAAGGTGGCTATCGCCTAACTTGGGGTATGATCCGGAGTTATAGCGAAGCGGTCAGTTTTTAGTTGTGAGCTATCAGTAAACACAAAGAACAAAAACGAGCCTAATTAGGCTCGTTTTTTTGTTTTTAAATTAGTTTAGTTAGATAGAGATGTATTATGGTTTTGTCGCATAGCATTAATAAACGTTTTTTGTGAAAAATAATAAAGTCCTTTTTTTGTCTAAATAATCATATGTTTACAAAGAGTTTATTTAGTGAAATTATTAATCAAGCGAATATAAGTAGTTTTGGGATGTTATGACCCTCAAAAATTGAACCCAATAGGCTATTTAATGCTTATGCATAAGGAGAGTGAAGTGAACGATGTAGTATCATTTGCTGATGAAAGTGGAATTTCAAAAGGGTCACCTTGTTATACTATCGGTATTTTAAATGTTCCAAGTGAATATTTAGATGAATTCAATTTTAAAATTGAACAAATTTATAAATCGAGTGGGATTCAAGGTGAAATAAAGTGGGAAAAAATAAGAAAAAGCTCAGGACAAATTAATTTATGCTTAAATATCTTAAAGTTTGTACTAAGTAGCCCGTGTACTTTCCATGCTATTGCGGTATCAAAAGCCCCTTATCATAAATGGCATAGAGATGAAGAAGCGGCTTTTTACACAACGTATAATCAACTTCTAAATCAAAGTAGTAAAGGTTTAAACGCTAACTTTAAAGTATACATAGACCAGAAAAGTACAAAATACCCCAAACAAGATGAAGTAATTCAAATTATTACTAATCATATGCTTGCTAAATTACCAACATCTTCAAAAATTGAGCTTGTATCAATGCAAGACTCTAAGCTTCATTGGGGTTTACAGGCTGTTGATATATTAACTGGGGCAGTTAATACTGGTTATCTTTTATATTTCAACCCCAAATCTGATATGCAAATGGCAAAAAAACTAGCCACTTTTCGAATGGCTTCAATTTTAGGTTGGGATCAATTAGCCTATGATACTAGACCAAATAATATGTTTAACATTTGGCACTTTCCGATAGAAACTAGAGCTATACCAGATACTAGAGATATAGTTCCTAATTTTGCAGTACCAAATGTTAGTAGAGCAGAATATGAAGTTATAACAGGCTCTTAATAAGGTTTTAGACGGACTTTACTTAGGGAAGGCTTTGAAAGATTTACTCGCTTTTGTTTCATTTCGTATTTAATAACAAAAGGGCTCAAATCTTTATTCCAGACATAGTGGTGGAATTATTGCTGTAAATACACAAAATACTAAAGAGCAGACACTTGCTAAAAGCTTAATCGAACAAGGTAAGCAATCCTTGCACGCAAGTATCAATACTTTTGAAAAACCAGTACTCGATTGGAAAACGGCTAACTACCATATTCGTGTTGATGATTTAGGCGATGGAAATTACCGTTATGCAGTGTGGGGTATTAATAAAAAGCCAAGTGACAAGCCTGATATGGTTTTACTAAATGGCGATATTACATTTGAGGGCAGCGGCGGGAATCATCACTATACGTTTAAAAATGGTCGTTATAGTTATGTGCTACAAGTAACCATTATTGGCTGCGATACATCACCACCAGGTTGGCTTGAAGTTTATAAAGACGATGAGCGATTACTATTTGAAGATGTTATAAGCACTCATTAATGTATGTTTTAGTATGCTTGATAATGTAGTTCTGTTTTTAACAGTAAAACGTTCTAATAATTAGTATTTTTATAAAACAGATCTAAGTGGTAGGCTAAAAGTAGTAAGTATAAAATAGTAAGTAATTAAAAATAGTTCTCGCGCAACAAGGAACCCTCCTGTAAAGCGCTTTGCCAAGGAGTTTAGTATGATCACGCTTACCATTAATGGTAATAAACATGAGTTTTCTGGCGATCCGTCAACGCCAGTATTATGGTATCTCCGAGATGAATTGAATTTAACTGGGCCTAAATTTGGTTGTGGTATGGCACAGTGCGGTGCGTGTACCGTGCATATTGATGGGGTAGCTCAGCGCTCGTGTGTATTACCTGTAGCGGCAGCAGCAGGGCGTTCAATTACGACAATTGAAGGGTTAAGCGAGCAGGGCGACCATCCTGTACAACAAGCATGGATAGAGCATAAAGTACCGCAGTGTGGTTTTTGCCAGTGCGGTCAAATGATGCAAGCTGCAAGCTTATTAGCTACAAACCCAACCCCAACCGACGATGAAATAGTAAGTAATATGTCGGGAAATATTTGCCGTTGTGGTACATACCCGCGCATTCATAAAGCAATTAAATCAGCCGCTAAAACAATGGCGAGTGTTCAATATTTTGACCCAAATGAACAAGGGGAAGAAGTATGAGCCAAGATAACAAATATTTTGATTTAAACCGCCGTAAGTTTTTAAAAACCAGTGCAATAGGTGCATTGGTACTTGGTACTTATTTTGTAGGCAGTGCGCCAAGAGCATTCGCGGGTGTGTTAGAGCAGCCATCTGAGCAAGCAAAGCGCGCAAACTTATTTATTGCACTGCGCCCAGACGGCATGGTTGAAATAACCTGCCATCGCTCTGAAATGGGTCAGCAAATTCGCACCGCGATTGCACAAATAGTTGCCGATGAAATGGAAGCCGCGTGGGATAAGGTTATTGTTATTCAGGGTAAGGGCGACCCTAAATATGGCGATCAAAATACCGATGGCTCGCGCAGTATTCGCTACAACATGCAACGCCTGCGTGAAATGGGCGCAAGTGTACGTTACATGATGCAGCACGCTGCCGCTAAGTATTGGAAAGTTGACCCGCAGACCTGTACAGCCAATCAACACGTTGTTACACACAGCTCAGGTAAATCGCTTACTTATAAAGATTTAATCGACTTAGCGCTTACAATAACGCCACCAGAAGCTGACAAACTAACACTTAAAACACGCAAAGAATGGCGCTACATTAATACTGGCATGGCGCACATAGATTTAGCCGATTTAGTAACAGGTAAAGCAATATTTGCAGCCGATGTACGCGAACCACAAGCGCTAGTGGCTATAATTGAACGCCCGCCGGTAGTAGGCGGTGTTGTTAAGTCATTTGATGCCAGTGCTACAAAAGCGATAAACGGCGTTGTAGATGTTATTGAAATACCTGCACCAAAAGGCGCGCCGCAGTTTCAGCCAAAAGGCGGTATTGCAATTATAGCTAAAAACACATGGGCTGCATGGCAAGGGCGTAAAGCATTAAAAGTCGTGTGGGATGATGGCAAAAATGGCGATTACAATTCAGAAGAATTTAAAAAGTCATTACTAAAAACAGTACAAACTCCACAGGCAAACATACGTGATAAAGGCGATGCCATGGGCGTGTTGGCTAAATCGAGCAATAAACTCGTAGCTGATTATTACGCACCGCATCTTGCTCAAGCACCAATGGAGCCGCCGTGTGCAACAGCTATGTACAACAAAGACAGTGTTGATATATGGGCTGCTACGCAAAATCCACAAGCCGATATGAAAACAGTGGCTGCCATGCTTGGCATGGATGAGAGCAAAATTAATGTTCACGTTACCATGTTAGGAGGCGGCTTTGGGCGTAAGTCAAAACCTGACTTTTCAGCAGAAGCCGCTTACCTTTCAATGAAAGTAGGCAAACCTATTCGTGTGCAATGGACGCGTGAAGATGACATACAACATGGTTTTTACCATGCGGTTTCGGCTCAGCATATTGAAGCATCGCTAGATAAAAATGGCGCTATAGAATCTTATTTACACCGCACCGCGTTTTCACCAATTACCTCTACCTTTTCAGAAGGGGCGACTACGCCAGGGAGCTTTGAACTGCGCTTAGGGTTTACCGATAACCCTATTAACACACCTAACATGAAGTTAGAAAATGGTGATGCGCCTGCCAAAGCACGAATTGGTTGGATGCGTTCTGTATCAAATATTTTTCATGCCTTTGCTATTCAGTCATTTATTGGCGAAGCGGCGCACAAAGCCGGTCGCGACCAAAAAGACTATTTACTAGACACCATAGGTCCGAGTCGCATTGTTGATGTAACTGAGCAAAATGCCACATACGATAATTACGGTGGCGATAAAGAGGTTTACCCTTTAGATATTGGCAGACTGCGCCATGTTATTGAAAAAGTAGCTGACATGAGTAAATGGGGGCGAGAACTTCCTAAAGGGCGAGGTTTAGGCATAGCAGCACACAGAAGCTTTTTAACTTACGTAGCTACGGTAGTTGAAGTAGAAGTGTCGGATGCTGGCGATTTAAACGTAATTAAATCGTGGGTTGCGATTGATGCGGGTACGGTTGTAAACACCGACACCGTTAAAAACCAAACCCAAGGTGGCTCTATTTACGGGATTACAACTGCAATCAGCGATGGTATTACCTTTGATAAAGGCCGCGTGCAGCAAAGTAACTTTCATGATTATCGCGTACCGCGTATGAGCGACTCACCTCTTGAAGTTGAAGTTGAAATTGTACAAAGTGATGCACCACCAGCAGGGGTAGGCGAGCCATCTACACCAGTTTATGCGCCAGCATTATGTAATGCTATTTTTGCAGCGTGCGGAAAGCGTATTAGGCAGTTACCGATTGGTAACCAATTAAAAGCGTAGCTAAATAACCTACAGCTTAAACAAAAAAACCGCCAAAATGGCGGTTTTTTTAGAAGTTAGCGATTAGTGAGTTTTTTCAAACTCATCAACTTCACGCTCTGCTTCTTCTTTAGATTTACCATACTGCTGCTGGATTTTACCCACAAGCTCTGTACGGCTACCTTCAATTTTGTCTAAATCGTCGTTAGTAAGATCGCCCCATTTTTGTTGAGCCTTACCTTTAAGTTCGTTCCAATTACCTTTCATACGATCGCTGTTCATAAGTTTCTCCTTACTTAGATTTAATTAACGTTCAGTATAAAAGGAGCAAGGCGTGTACCAATAAGTTAAATTTTTATTTTTCATTTATAATCATATTGTTATGTTTTTATTGAGCAAGTAATGATTAATGTTGTGAGCACATCCTTAAAAAATGTACAGAGCGGTCTGTAATTATTTCCGATTATGTAACCCTTAATTAAATCCTTTATAACCACACAGCTTTAGCGGCGCGTTTATTTTTGGTTTTTGTTACAATGCACACAAAGCAATTTTGGGTAAATAGCTGTGCTGCCGGTTCAAGACATATATCAACAACTCGTTACTACATTACAAAGTAATCCTATTACGTTATTACAAGCGCCGCCTGGCGCGGGTAAATCTACGTGGTTGCCGCTGCAACTCATGCGTGACGGGCATTTTAAACGTATTGTAATGCTAGAGCCTCGCCGTTTAGCTGCACGTAATATTGCCAGTTATTTAGCAAAGTGCCAAAACGAGAGTGTTGGGCAAAGTGTGGGCTTGCGGATTAGGGGCGAGAGTAAAGTAAGCGCTAATACGCGCCTCGAAATAGTCACCGAAGGCATGCTAACGCGCATGCTGCAAAACGATCCCGAATTAAGCGATATAGATTTACTGATATTTGATGAATTTCATGAGCGTTCAATTGCAGCCGATACCTCACTTGCCTTTGCGCTTGAAACTCAAAGTGCGCTGCGTGACGATTTAACCATTATGCTTATGTCGGCAACGCTAGATACTGAGCGTTACACTGCGTTTTTTGATTGCCCGGTTATACAATCAAGCGGTCGCAGCTATCCAATAGACGAAATATACATACCCATAAAAGATGAAAGTCGCTGGCTTGATGCAATTCCTAACATAATAAAACAAGCACTTAATGAGCAAACAGGCAGCGCGTTGGTGTTTTTACCTGGGCAATTTGAAATACTACGCGTGCAACAAGCACTGAGCGATTTACCCAGTAACTGCCAAGTTGCAACGCTATTTGGCGAGCAGGATAAGGCCAATCAGCAAACTGCTATTGCTCCTGCACCAAACGGCATGCGCAAAGTAGTGCTTACCACCAATGTAGCCGAAACCAGTTTAACTATTGAAGGCATACGCATTGTAATTGACAGCGGCAAGCGCCGTGCAGCGACCTTTAATTTAAAAACAGGGGTTACAGAGCTCACAACACAAAGCATATCGCGCTCGTCTGCTGTGCAGCGTGCAGGGCGTGCAGGACGAATAGAGCCGGGCATTGTTTATCGAATTGGCTCAAAGCAAACCTTCGAGCGACGTAATAGCCACGACAATCCCGAAATACTCACATCAGACATAAGCCAACTTATGCTTGAGGCAAAGCAATGGGGAGCCAGTATTGATGAGCTAACCTTGCTCGATAAGCCCACTGAGCAGCAATGCGGGCAAGCAAGTAATCTGCTTAACATGCTAGAAGCTATTGATAGCAAAGGTAAGCTCACACCGCTTGGCAGTAAAATGTTAGGTTTTGGTGCTGATATTCGTTTGGCGCATATGCTATTAAAAGCACAAATACTTGATGACCAACTCCCTGGTATTTTTAGGCTCGCTATTTATTTAGTGGCATTACTTGAGAGCCGAGTAAATAGTGCAAACGAGTTGAGTTTAGCGCTGCATAGCCAGCAGCAACGTCCGCATCCGGTATTTAAACAACAGTTAAAATATTGGCAAAGCCGCTTAAAAGTAAAAGACGAAAACAGCGAATTAAATACGCATTATATTAGTTTGCTAGTGGCATTGGCATACCCCGATCGCATCGCTAAAAAACGCGGTAATGGTTATTTACTTGCCAATGGTGCAGGTGCTGAGTTAAATGCAGATTACTGGCACAACGACGATTACTTAGCCATAGCAACCATGGGCGGGCACAAAGGTGGGCGTATATTTGCAGCCACCGCACTTAACCCATTTGAGTTACAAGAATTTTTACCGCATTTATTTAGTGAACTTACTCGTTGTGAGTTTGATGAAAAATCAGCGCGCTTTATTCATCAAGATGAAGTGAAACTCGGGGCTATAACGCTCAGCAGCCAGCCTAGTAAACAAAAACTAGATAAGAGCGAGCGTGCTAAAGCGTGGCTTAGCTTATTTACTAAACACGGTTTTGCTTTATTTAACGAGCAACCTGATGCGCAACAATTGCTGATACGTATGAGCCTAGCAAGTAATTTAATGCCCGATAAATTCCCGCAAATAAACGAGCAACAACTTATTCAAAATGCAGCGCAGTGGCTAGGCGTGTTTTTAGAAGATATTAAAACGCTCACGCAGCTTAAAAAGTTTAACTACTTTGAAGCATTACAAAACTGCTTTGATTGGCAACAACAAACCACGTTAAAAGCTTTGTTACCTTTGCGCTTAACGGTGCCCAGTGGCTCAAATATAAAAATAGAATACCAACTTGATGGCCCCGCAAAGCTAAGCGTGCGTATGCAAGAAGTTTATGGCTTGACCAGTACGCCTATGCTTGCCAATGGTAAATTGCCATTGCTTATGGAGCTGCTATCGCCAGGTAAACGTTCATTGCAACTTACTCAAGATTTAGCCCACTTTTGGGCTAGCAGTTACCGCGATGTGCAAAAGGAAATGAAAGGCCGCTACCCTAAACATTTTTGGCCAGACGACCCAGCCAACAGCGTTGCAACAAATAGAGTAAAGAGCAAAATGTAATTTGCCGTATTTTATAACTTTATTTACTTTAAATAGTGTGTTTTTATATTAAAAACAATAAGGAATGTTAAAAATGAAAATTATATTTGCTGCTTTACTTTTACTCTCATCGGGTGTCAGTGCTAACAATTACCAAGAAGAAGTTGATAAATTTTTTGAATTGTACTCTGATGAAAAAATAAGCGATGCTGTTGATTCCATTTACGCAAGTAATAAATATGTATCGTCGATACCTGACCAGGTAAAACAGATAAAAACACAGCTATCCTCACTTGATGATCTTGTTGGTGAAATTAATTTCATTAATAAGGTTTCTGATTATAAAGTTGGGGAGCTTTTTGTTCATGTAACCTACCTAGTAACCTACGATAGGCAGCCTATTCGTTTTGAATTTCAATTTTTTAAAGTGAAAGAAGGTTGGAGAATTTATTCAATGTCTTTTGATGACAATATCGATGAAGATATAAAAGAACTAGCAAGAAAAGCTGCGCTAAAAAATTAATGTATTAATAAATTTAGTCGTTTTAGTAAAAATACTTTTTTAGAAAGAATCGTTATGAAGTGCAAGCTAAGCTTTCTATTAATTATATTTCTTAGCCTTTTAGCCCGTGCCGATGATATTGGCAATCAGCATATTCCGTATCAACCGGATGACTCACGTACTCCTGATGGCAAAGAGCAGATGCGCAAAGGTATGAGTTTTTACTTAGGTGCGCACACGTTGTTTGAAAGCACACTGCTTAATACATTTGTGTTTAACAATATAGGCTTTGCTATTCGTTATAAGAGTCATGCAAAGGGCATTCACCCGCAAAGTAAGCAGCCAATAGAATACACCTCCACAATGATGGAAGTGATTGAAGTTGAAAATGGTAAAGTGGCGATGATCCGCAAGTACCACGAATAACAAATAAGGATATATATGAAACATTTACTTATCGCACTATCAATATTAATGCTTAGTGCATGCGCTAGTACAAAAAGTGATTTTAGATTTGATGGTTCTACACCTGAGTCAACTCAGGCCGGAGTTAATAAAGTTTTAAAGACATTAAAATCTCAAGATGTAATGCGCTTTATAGGCGCCTTAATTGCAATTCAATTTTCTGATGTGCAAAGCGCAGAAGATGTTTTAGGCGACCCAACCATGATGAATGAAATGAATTATTTTATTATTGGTAAAAAAATTGATGGCTTAAATTATTATGAAGTACTGGATCTTGCGAGTTCATCTTCATCGAAAGTGGAAGTTTCGGTAGCGAAATAGTTTCAGCTTTTTTTCTATCTAAAAATATAATTTTACGCCATTGAAGCACTGTATCAATGGCGCTTTTTATACAGTAAGGCTATTTATACATAGCTATTTTTTATGGTAGTTAATTTTTGTAAAGCACCCTATACAGCTAAATGCAGAGTATCGGCATGATCTTGGCTTTTATTATAAGAATAGGCGCTACTTTTATGTTACTGCCTGCTAAACCTCTTTCCCGCCATGGCTCTGTGCAAGGTCATCAAGTTCGGCGCAAGTGTAATCAAAACCACTTTCGTCGTATTCGTATGTCACTTTTACACTATCGCCGCCATTAAAAAGTCGTGTTTTTACATCGTTAACCGGCCAGTCTTTGAGCTCGTGTAAAAATCGGTTAGCAACTTGTGAAGATTCAAAACAATAGCGAATTTCTGTTTTCATAAATAATAAAGCTCTGGCTGTTTACCCCAGCTGCTAGCGCATTATTAATGGGGCGTTCATGATTCGGTTACAAAAAATAAAGAGTTAAATTGTAAATTTTGTGTTTCAATAAATGCATTAAACTCGGTACACACTAACGTACTTTAATTAACAAATGATGACGACTTTACATGCATTATAAATTTGCTCTTATCGCAAGCTCGGTTTTTATACTAAGCGCTTGCGGTGGTTCAGGCTCCGATGATACGCCAACCGTTAACGGAAATAAAATCCCCATTTTGTCAGTCGCTGATATTCCTAGTGAATTAAGTAAAGGCCAAACAATTGAGCTAACAGCAACAGCCAGTGATAAAGACGGCACTATTACATCTGTTGTGTGGCAACAAACGCAAGGGCCTGAACTAATTAGTGGGACTTTAGAGGCAACAACTACTTCAGTAACACTGCTAAATGCGCAAAGTTATAAGCCTGTTGATTATGCTTTTTCGGTAACAGCAACCGATAACGAAGGGGCAAGCAGTGTAAAAACGCTAAGCTTTACTGCACGTAATAATATGGATGACATTAGCGCCGCACGGTTACTACACCAAGCAACAATGGGACCTAAGCTTAGTGAAATACAAAACGCACAAGGTTTAAGCGAGCAGCAATGGCTTGATAAACAAATAGCGCTACCTATTAATTATCACCGTGATTATTTAGTAAAGTTAAATGACGATGATGACTTTAAATACATAAGCCGCATAGACGCATGGTGGAAGGCAGTAATGCAAAGTGACGATCAACTTCGTCAACGTGTTGCATTTGCGTTAAGTGAAATATTAGTAGTGTCGGATGAAAACAGTGCCTTAAGAGGCCAACCTGAGGGCATGATCACTTATTACGATTTGCTACTAAAGCATGCCTTTGGTAATTATCGTGACTTACTCGAAGATGTCACGCTTTCGCCTATTATGGGAACTTACTTAAGCCATTTGGGTAACGAAAAAGCAGACGATGCACTTAATATTCGCCCAGATGAAAATTACGCACGTGAAGTAATGCAGTTATTTACTATTGGCCTTGAAGAGCTAAATCTAGATGGCAGCGCCAAGCTTGATGCACAAGGTAATACTATTGCTACTTACGGACAGGTCGAAATAGAGGGTTTTGCACGCGTATTTACTGGTTGGACGTTTGCCGATAGTGAAACATTTAAGCGTAAAAGTCGTGACTATATTAAACCAATGGAAGCATTTGACGAGTACCATTCTAGTAAACAAAAAACCTTACTAAATGGCGAGGTTATACCACAAGGTTATACAGCAGAAGAGTCATTGCAAATAGCGCTCGATAATTTATTTAACCATCAAAATGTTGCGCCATTTATTACTAAGCAACTTATTCAGCGATTAATTACGTCAAATCCAACCCCCCAATACGTCGAACGAGTAGCTAATGTGTTTGTTGATAATGGCGCCGGTGTACGCGGCGATTTAGCGGCTGTAGTAAAGGCTATATATTTAGATGATGAAGCACGGCATTTTGGCTCAGTGCTTAACTATCAAGGTAAAATTAAAGAGCCTATCTTAAAAACCGTACAGTTTTGGCGAAATCTCGATGCTAAATCGCCAGCGGGTTATTATAAAACATGGAATTTAATAAATAGCTACGGGCAAGGACCCATGCAGTCGGCTTCGGTATTTAACTTTTTTAGGCCTGATTATCAAACCGCAGCTTTGCGAAATGAAGGTATTGTTGCGCCAGAGTTACAAATAGCAAACGATGCAACACTGATTGGCACCATGAACGCGCTTTACGCAAGTTTAGTGTGGAGTACCGCTGAAGCACACAGTGATTTAAATTCAAATGGTATTTATGTTTATATTCAAGACGACATGAATGTTTTAGAGAAAAACGGTGTTAGTGCGCTATTAACTCAGTACAACACGTTATATTTTGCAGGCGCAATGAGCAGTGGCACACGCCAAGCATTACTTGATTTAGATGCCTACTTTAATGAAGAGCAATACCGTGAACGGGTTTCGTATTTATTATATATGATTGCTATTTCACCTGAATTTAACGTGCAGTATTAGGAGCGCATAATGAGCATTAATAGAAGAGAGTTTTTGTCGTTATGTGTAAAAGGCAGCGTATCGGCTGCCGCGTTAACGAGCCTGCAATTACAAGCATTAACTGGAGCGACTAATGCCGTTGAGCTAGGTGATTATAAAGCATTAGTGTGTGTGTATTTATACGGGGGGAATGATTCGTTAAATATGCTCGTTCCGCTTGAAGGCGAGCAACGGAGTTTGTACAAGCAAAGCAGGCAAAACCTAGCGGTAGAAAGCCCACTTGAGCTAAGCATTAAAAGCCAGTTTGCAGGTGGCGTAGGTATTCATCCTTCACTTGAACCGATACAAAATGTGTTTGAATCTCAAAATTTAGCATTTATAGGCGGGGTAGGTACTTTACTCGCTCCCACAACATTGAATGACTATAAAAATAAAACAATAGGTTTGCCTAAGCATTTGTTTTCGCATAACGATCAGCAAGCTGCGTGGATGTATGGTCGAGAAAAACAATCACTTAATAGCGGGTGGGGCGCACGACTTTTAGAGCGTTTAGAGTTACAAGATGAGTTTGCAGCTAATGTATCACTCGACGGTACTAATTTATGGCAAACGGGAAGTGCTAGCAATGCATTTGCGCTTAACAAAAGCGGCATTAGTAGTATTAACGCGTTTGGAGGGTATCAACCTCGTAGCGAGCACGTAACTTCTATTATGAACCGCTTACTAGGCAATACGAGCCATCCGTTAAGTACAGCTTATGCCAATGGCTTAACAAGTGCGATAAATAACACTCAAGCAATGAACAGCGCGTTAGAAAGCGCGCCTGCACTTATTACCCCATTTAGTGATAATAGCCTTAGTGAGCAATTTGCAGCAGTAGCTAAAACAATTAGCGTACAGGCAAAATTGAGTACTCAGCGCCAAGTATTTTTTGTTTCTATGGGGGGGTATGATACGCACGACAACCAATTAACAACGCACCCTGCTTTATTAAATACGTTAGCTCAAGGATTAAGTGAATTTGATAGCGCAATGAAAGAGCTTGATATGGCTGATAAAGTGACTACGTTTACTATGTCTGATTTTGGTCGCACGTTGACCTCAAATGGCGATGGCACTGACCATGGTTGGGCAGGGAACCAAATAGTAATGGGCGGCGCAGTAAAAGGCGGCAATATATATGGCGAGCTATTAACTCAACATTTGGATGGCGCACAAGATACCGGTGGCGGGCGTTTAATTCCAAGTGTTGCTAATGAGCAGTACTTTGCCACATTGGCTCAGTGGTTTGGTGTGCCAAGCTCTGAGCTTGCTGATATTTTTCCTAATTTAAGTAACTTTGATTACACAACATTGGACTTTTTTGTGTAATTAGTCGCTAATAGTAATCTAAAAGCGCTTGTTAGTAGTATAAGCTACTGGTTAATAGTGCTTATCTGTTTCAATAATAAAAATCACACACAATAAAGGAATTGTAAAATGAAAGTTTTAGTGAGCTTAGTTAGTTTAATCGCTTTTTTACTCGTACTACTGCCAGGGCCTTTGTATAAATTTGGTATTGTAGAGCTAGGAACTGCGTTTGCTGGTTTTAAATTTGGTGTTTACGCTGGTGGCGCTGCATTGGTGCTACTTATAGTACAAGCGTTATTTATGCGTAAAACGTTAACGCTAAGCAGTGGTGTTATTGCGCTTGTGTTTTCGGTTGTGGCTATTGCTATGCCACTTAACATGATGAACAAAGCTAAAAGCGTACCGGCAATTCATGATATTTCAACAGATTTAGTTAACCCACCAAAATTTGTAGCAATTGCGCCACTGCGTGTTGAAGCACCAAATCCAGTAGAGTACGCAGGTGAAGAAACGGCAGTACAGCAACGCAAAGCATACCCTGAACTGGCAACGTTAAGCTTTGCACAATCTAAAGCCGATTTGATGGCAGCAAGCGAACAAGCAGTTAAAAATCTTGGTTTTGCAGTGGTAAGTGCAAACACGGCTACAGGTATTGTAGAAGCTACTGATACAACCACATGGTTTGGTTTTAAAGACGATGTGGTAATTCGTATTAAAGATGAAGGCAGCCAGCGTTTTGTTGATATTCGTAGTAAATCGCGAGTAGGGCGTAGTGATTTAGGAAAAAATGCAGAGCGCATTCATTCAATTATTAATGAACTAAACAGCTTACTTGCAAAATAATTAAATTTAGCGCCCTAGTACTAACGATTGAGCCCAAACACTGTTTGGGCTTTTTTGTGCCTATTTTATATTGTCAGGTTCTATTCACGGGCTATGGACTATGCTGTTGATGATTTAAATTTTTAACCACTATGGAGTTATTATGAAAACAGTAGGATATGCAGCAAAAAGCCAAGGTTCTGAATTGACAGAGTTTTCTTTTGAGCGCCGCGATTTGCGAAATAACGATGTAGAAATTGAAATTTTATACTGTGGTGTGTGCCATTCAGATTTACACGCCGTACGAAATGATTGGGGTGGCAGTGACTACCCGCTAGTACCTGGGCACGAAATTGTTGGTAAAGTTATGTCGGTAGGTAGCGACGTTAAAAAATATAAGCAAGGCGACACAGTTGCTGTGGGTTGTATGGTTGATTCGTGCCAAAGTTGCGATCAATGTGATAACGACGAAGAGCAATTTTGCCGCGAAGGCATGGTTGGTACGTACGCAGGCAAAGACCGCGTTAGTGGTGAAATGACCCAAGGTGGATATTCTAAGCATGTTGTTGTACGCGAAGAATTTGTACTTTCTGTACCAGAAAATTTAGACCTTTCACGCGTTGCACCGCTACTTTGTGCAGGTATTACTACGTATTCGCCACTTCATAAGTGGGGAGTACAAAAAGGTAGCCGTGTTGGTGTTGTTGGTCTAGGTGGGCTTGGTCACATGGCCGTTAAAAATGCAGTTGCAATGGGCGCAAGCGTTACGGTAATTGGCCGTAGTGAGTCTAAAAAAGATGATGCGGTTAAATTAGGCGCTCAGCACTATTTAGTGTCATCTAATGATGACGAAATGAAAGACTCGCAATCTGCCTTTGACGTCATTATAGATACAGTCCCTGTAAAACATGATTTATCTATTTACACACCGCTACTTGATGTGGATGGTACATTAGTTATTGTTGGCCAAGTTGGTCCGGTAGATGAGCTAAGCACGGTGCCATTATTAATGGGTCGCCGTCGTATTGCAGGTTCACTTATTGGTGGTATTGCAGAAACACAACAAATGCTCGACTTTTGTGGTGAAAACAACGTGCTACCTGAGTGCGAAATGATCAACATTGACGAAATTAACACGGCATACGAGCGTATGGAAAAATCTGACGTACGATACCGCTTTGTTATTGATATGGCATCGTTAAACGCTTAATTTACTAGGTAAATTAAAAATAAAAGAGCCGCTAATTAGCGGCTCTTTTTGTATTTTAAATTAACTCGAACTCAGTTAATTAGTAGCTTGCGCTGTTGGTTGCTGTTTGTTTAGTTGTAAGTAACTTAACAGCCACATACCCAAACCACCTAAAAACAATGCAGCTGCTACGTAACCTGTTTGATTAGGTGCAGCACCTTGCGCTATTGCTATTCCGCCAACCCAAGGACCTATAGCATTGGCAGTATTAAATGCGCACTGTACTAAGGCACCAATCATAGCGTGGCCTTCGGGCGCAACGTCCATTAAAAGCGTTTGAATCAGCGTAGCCAAGCCCACACTGCAACCAATAAAGAAGATCACCGCGTAAAGAGCCCAAATATTATGGCTTGCCGTTACATATGCAAAGGCAAATACAATAGTACATACAAGCGCAAGGCCAGTCGTTTTAATTGCTGATTTATCGGCAGCTTTACCCAGTACATAGTTACCGAGTGTACAACCGATACCAAACATTACCATTGCGATAGAAATAGTATACGGAGCTGTTTTTGTTACCACTAATATGGTGTCGGCAATGTAAGTATAAATACAAAACACTCCGCCAAAGCCAATAATTACAATACCCAAAATGGACCAAACCAGTTTATTTTTAAGTACGCCAAACTCGTTTAGTAAGTTAGAAGGCTTAGCGTTATCGATACTAGGCACTACTTTATAAACAAAAACAAAAGCAATAAAGGCCAGTACTGCAGCGCCAGCTAAACAATAACGCCAACTTAAATTTTGACCTACAAGTGTGACTATAGGCACGCCAACAATAGTAGCCACAGTTAAACCCATAAACACCTTAGACATAAAGCTAGCACGCTTACCTTTTGGAGCAATATCTGATGCTAATAAAATAGCAGCACCAAAATATGCACCATGAGGTAAGCCACTTAAAAATCTAAATATTACAAGCTGCTCAAGCGATGTTGCCATCGCGCTTAACCCGTTTGAGATAAACATTAAGCTTATAAAAATGAGCAATGCTTTGCGCTTTCTCATATTAGCAGTAGTGAGCATTAAAATAGGGGCGCCAACGACAACACCAATGGCGTAAGCACTAATTGCGTAACCACTTTGTGAGGGCGTTGAGCCAAATGTTTCGCTAATTAGTGGCAGCATAGGCATCATCGAAAACTCAGATAATCCTAAAATAAATGTGCCAAGTGCTAATACGAGTAAAATAGCGGTTCTGTTAAGTTGACTAGATGCCGACGTTACATCTGATGTCATAGATGATCCCTTAAGATTTAATTTTAAAAGTGAAACAGCACAATAAATTCTGAATAGAAAATATTATATGTATGCTTAAATTTTGGTGTGAGAGGGTAGTCTGTGAGAGTGCTATTTTAAGTTAAAAAAAGTACAGAGTCATGCATAAATTAGTGTTTTTGTTAGGTTTTTGAAATGTTAATTAGAAGAAAATACTACTTAAAATTTATAAAATAAAAAAACTATTTATAAAGCATGCATCTATAAGGTGTTAAATATTCGCCGAAAGGTTATTTAGAGCTTATATTTACAGTATAGTTACATATTTGTTTAACGTTATTCTGCTAATGTTTTTACTAATTTACTCCTTAAGGTTTTTATATGTTTGGTATTTCTAAAAGAAACGCAAAAATTGAAGAAATGGAGCTTCAATTAATTCAAAAACAGTCTATCTTGTCGGCAATTAACAAGCATGTGGCTTATATAGAGTTTACACCTGAAGGAATAATATTAGACGCAAATCAGTTATTTCTAGCTACTGTTGGTTACAACAAAGAGCAAATAATTGGCAAACATCATCGCATGTTTTGCGAACCTGAATATGCAAAGTCAGACGAATATAGCCAATTTTGGCAAGCATTAAAAACCGGAGATTCTAAATCAGGATCGTTTTTAAGATACAAAGCTAATGGCGATAAGCTTTGGCTTGAGGCAACTTACTTTCCTGTAGAAGAGCATGGCGTAGTCACTAAAGTGATTAAAATAGCCTCTGATATTACGACTAGTTACATACAACGAAAGGCACAAGAAGCGATAGCTAGTGCACTCGATAAAGCATTGGCTACAATAGAGTTTACCCCACAAGGTAATATTTTAAGCGCAAATCAAAACTTTTTAGCAACAGTAGGCTACAGCTTAAAAGATATTGTAGGTAAACATCATAAAATGTTTTGTACTGAAGTGTTTTATGAGAAAAACCCACACTTTTGGAATGAATTAGCGCAGGGGCAGTTTAAGTCAGGAAAATTTAAACGTATTGCCGCCGACGGTTCAGAAATTTGGCTAGAAGCTACTTATAACCCAATATTAGATAACAAAGGTAATGTAATTAAAATAATTAAGTTTGCATCAAATATTACTGATCGTATACACAATAATAATGCAGTGACTGAAGCCGCTGCAATCGCGTATGAATCGGCGGTAGCTACAGCGCAAACCGCTAAAAAAGGTTCTGAGATACTACAAAGTTCTGTTGCAAACTCAGATGCCATTGTAAGCCAAGTTCTTAAGTCAGTTGATTTAATTAAAAATCTTAATGAACAATCAGCTGTAATAGGCTCCATTGTTTCTACAATCAGCAGCATTGCTGATCAAACTAATTTACTTGCACTCAATGCTGCTATTGAAGCTGCACGTGCTGGTGAATACGGTCGAGGTTTTGCTGTAGTAGCTGACGAAGTAAGGCAACTTGCAGCCAGTACGAGTAGTTCAACTAATGAAATAGCGACCGTTGTTAAAAATAACCAAGAGCTCACTAATGATATATCAAGGCAAATTACGTCGGTTTCAGACTCTTCAGAGCAAGGCCGAGAGCTTATTGCGAATGTATCTGAGGTTATTAAAGAGATTGAGCGAGGGGCTGATATTGTTTCTCAAACAGTCGCTGAGTTAAATACTTAATTTATTATATGACCTTTTAGATTAAACACGCCTAACAACATTCAAAATTGATAAAGTGCGACAATATGTCGCGCTTTTGCTTTTGCAGTTCACACTATAATTACGCCAATTATTACAGTGGCATAAATTAACAATGGTTTATAAAAGCAAAACTCAAAAAACTTACTTACTTTCCCCTGTCGCACTTTTTATTAGCGGTGTGCTATCTACTTTTGCATTTGCCGACGATACGCCTTTAGAAGTAATTGAAGTACACGGACATGCTCAAAATAAGCATTTAGCACTTGGTTCGTCAGAATCGTTATTAAGTGATTTAGGTGTCGACTTTTCAGCTGCGGGCGGCGTATCTAACCTCCCTATTTTAAATGGTTTAATGGGCGACAGAGTTAAAGTGTTAATTGATGGCGCAGATGTAACCGCTGCATGCGCTAATCATATGAACCCGCCACTTTCGTATATCTCGGCTAATCAAATTACGTCTTATAATGTGGTTGCAGGCGTGTCGCCAGTGAGTGCGGGCGGCGATAATATTGCTGGCGTAATAAGCGTTAATTCTATTTCACCACAGTATAGCGATAGCAATGAATTAGGTTGGCACTCAGGTTATGTGTCAGCAAAGTACAGTAGTGTTGATAACGGACGTAAGCTTGGCGTTGGTGCACGTTTAGCAAGTGAAACGCTTAGCCTTAATTATCAGGGTTCGTTTAGTGACGCAGATAGTTATGAAGACGGTAACGGCGATGTAGTATTAGATACATTGTACCGAGCACAAAATCATAGTTTAACCGCAGCTATGCGCGATGATAAACAGCAATTAGTTATAAAGCTAACGCATCAAAAAATCCCATATCAGGGATTTGCAAATCAGTATATGGATATGACCGATAACACCAGCTACGGTGCAATAGCTCAATACAAACGCTCCTTTGAAAACAGCGAGCTTGAAGGGCAAGTCAACTGGCATAGCGTAAAGCACGAAATGGGTTTTTTTAGCCAAGAAAAAACAGGCATGATGCCAATGAAAACCGATGCACAAGATATAAGTACGCAGCTTAAATGGCGTATTGCGCTAGATAAAAACAGCAGTATTTTACTCGGCCAAGAATATTACAATTACAGCGTTGATGATTGGTGGCCAGGTATTGAAGGCTCAACCATGATGGGCCCCAACGATTACGTAAATATAAACAACGGTAAACGAGAGCGGATAGCAGCATTTGCAGAATTTGAGAGCCAAGTAAATACAAAGTTATGGTTAAACGCAGGCGTACGCATTGAAAGTATTAATACCCACGTTGGAGAGGTTCAATCATACAACGATGGTATGAGTATGATGAGCATGGGCGGTATGGTTATGGATACTTCTATAAATAATGCTGTTGCAGCTAAGACATTTAATGCTGGAGACAGAGATAAAACCGACACCATAGTTGATGCTAACTTATTAATTAACTACCAAATAACAAATTATGATGAGCTGCAATTTGGTCTTGCCCGTAAAAACCGCGCGCCCAATTTATACGAGCGATACAGTTGGGGTGTAAGCACCATGGCAACCACCATGATTGGTTGGTATGGCGATGGTAGTGGCTATATTGGTAACCCTGATTTAGACGTTGAAACTGCGCATACAATAAGTGCTACTTATATTAAATCGGCTAAAGATGATGGTTGGCGATTAAGTACCAATGTGTGGTATACCGATGTGAGCGACTATATTGATGCTGATATTGTAAGAAGCTTCAATAGTTATAACTTGGACAATACAACGCGTAACATTTTTCAGTTCACTAATGTAGATGCCATTTTGTATGGTGCAAAAATAGATTTAACAGCCAACATTTATGAATCTAAGGACTTAGGTAACTGGCAGTTACACGCTAATGTTACTAATACGAGAGGCAAGCGCGACGATACTAACCAGCCGCTTTATCAAATTAAACCACTGCAGACCCAGCTAGGTATTAGCCAGCAAATGGGTCGGTTTGAAAACGCATTATCTTGGCAGTGGGTCGATAATAAAAGCCGTGTAGATAATAATCGTTTTGAAAACCAAACAGACAGCTACAGCTTGGTTAATTTAAGCTCTAAAGCCACATGGGATTCATTAACGCTAAGCGCAGAAGTGAGTAACGTGTTTGATGAGTACTACCAACTCCCACTAGGCGGCGTAAGTATTGCAGCACTTAAACAAGATAGCAGCAACGGGTTTGAACAACTTGCTGGGCAGGGTCGTTCATTTAATGTAAGCATTAGTTACGCGTTTTAACTAAATTAAATTTTAAAATAAAGTAAAAGCCATAACTGTGTTATGGCTTTTTTCATACGCTTTAATATGTAAGCCGTAAACTTATTTTATGAAATATTTGTACGCAAAAAGCGTTCTATTAAGCACGCTTGTACTAATTTTACAGCGTTATTTTAAGGCAATGCAGTAAAAAGCAGTAACTTGTTCATCACCCAATGATTAGGAAGTACAGTGTTTAAGCAATTTAAAAATAAAGTGATGGGTGCGCCAACAGCTATGGCCGGTTTAGCTTTGGGTATTGCTAGTATGGGATGGACATGGGAAAACGTTTTTAATTTAAACTCCCAAGGGCAATTTTTGGGAGCGGTACTAGCTGGCGTATTAGTTATACTTTTGGCTGCTAAATTTTTACTACACCCTAATTTATTAAAAGCCGATTTAGCACACCCAGTTGCAGGAAGTGTGATCCCTACATTTGCAATGGCTAATTTTGTTATTTCAAACTCAGTTGGGCAATTTAACCCATTAGCTGGTGATATTATGTGGGTTTTAGCTTTTGTGCTGCATCTCACATTTTTGGTGAGCTTTTTATACCAGCGGGCAAAAAAGTTTGATTTTGAAGATATGGCACCTAGCTGGTTTGTGCCACCAGTGGGGATCATTATTGCAGATGTTACTTTTTTGGGTAATCCGACATTAGCGTGGTTAGCTTATAGTGCGTTAGTTATTGGTGTATCAACGTACGCCATAATGCTGCCAATTATGTTTTATCGTTTTTTATTAGCCTTAAAAAGTGACTACGAAATGCAGCCAACACTTGCCATTTTAGCGGCGCCTGCCAGTTTAACATTAGCGGGGTATTTTCATATTGTAGCTAATCCGTCACTTGTTATAGTGGGCGCATTATTTATATTAGCGATAATAAAAACACTGATTGTTTATGTGTTATTTATAAAGTTATTAAGCAGACCTTTTACGCCGAGCTACGCTGCTTTTACATTTCCAATGGTTATTGGGGCAACTGCATTATTTAAAATGAAAGACTGGATGCAAAGTATAAACCTCGCAATGCCATATGTAGATACAGTTAATTACTTAGCTACGTTTGAACTTATAGTTGCCACGGCAGTGGTTGGTTATGTAAGTGGTCGGTACTTTTGCCACTTTAAATTATCAAAGCAACAGGTAACGTAAAGTTACTCTTGGATTACCTGTGGCTCATTATTTTCTTGCTCAGCTAGTTTTTCGCGCTCAGCTTTTGACACATAAGAGGGTTTGTTGCTTTTGTGTAGTTTAGCGTTAGTGCGTTTATCTTTTTTTTGAAATTTAGTGACGATTTTTTTACGACGGTTCACAATTAAATACTCTCTTAATTTTAAGTCGCGCATTATACAGTCATCCTCATAAAAGCTGCTATATAAATATTTAACATGAACTCTGGGTAAGAGGTTTACCAGCGTATTGAACTATAGTGATATTTAAATTTATTTTCTCTAGCCAGAGATTTTCAGTGAAAACAAGGCGAACTTACGCGTCAATAGCTGGCCTATTGCAAGTAAGTTCAACGCAGTTAGCGCTGGAAATAGCTGCTTGAGATAGATTTATTATCCAGAGTTCAGGTTATTTACCTTAAGTAATCTGCGCGTTTGGCGTAAAGAGCTATAAGTAAGTAACTCATAGCGTTATAATTACCGCTCTTAGCTATTAATTAAATGGGAATTGTTTTGAAAAAGTTAGCTTTAGCCAGTATTGCTTTATTTGCATTTGGCGCACATGCGCAGTTAAATAAAAATATTGATAGCGTTGCCGATTACGCAGTAAATACCTACCAAAATGCTCAAATACACACACTAACTAACTTAGTGGCTTTTCCGACGGTTAATAAAAGCGACATTAGCACTCCTCAAAATCCCGATTTTATTGGCTTTAAAGCACTTTTAAAAATGAAAGCCGCAGAGCTTGGTTTTGACTACCAAGATTTAGGCTACACCGTCTTAATTGGTATGGGCGAGCAAAGCGAAAAAGTAACGGTAGTAACCCACGGCGACGTGCAACCTGCTAATGCAAGTAAATGGAAACAAAGCCCTTTTATTATTGATACATCTGAACCGGGTAAATTAGTTGGTCGTGGTACTGAGGACGACAAAGGTGCAATAGCAACAGCGCTTTACGCCATGAAAGCAATTAAAGATAAAGGCATCACCCTTAATAACCGTATTGAGCTTATGATTTACCTTGCTGAGGAGTCTGATTGGGGTCCGCTTACTCAATTTATGAAAACGTATGAACAACCAAAATATGCAGTAACGATTGATGCATCATACCCTGTAGTGGTTGCCGAGAAAGGCTGGAGCTTAATTGCACCTACTTTTAATGCAACATCACCACAAACGGGTTTATATGTAAAGGATGTAACTGGCGGTGCGTTTAGAAGCCAAATTCCAGAAGACGCCAGCTTAGTGCTTCACAATGCAGACGCGGCACTTATTAATACATTAAAAGCAAAAGCTAAAACATTAAATAAAGTTGAATTTAACTTTAGTGAAAAAAGTAATGGTTTAGCAATAAGCGTTAAAGGTATGTCGGCGCATTCATCTGAGCCGGAGTCGGGTATAAATGCTATTGCTTATTTAGCTGAGTTATTTAAAGGTGTGAAGCTTGAAAATAACAGTGACGGCGAGCTAATCGACTTTGTGAATCAGTTAATTGGTTTAGACATTCACGGTAAACAATTTGGCGAAATAGCTTACAAGCACGACTTTATGGGCCCAATGACAGTGGCACCAACCGTTATTGAGCGCGATGCTAATGCGCTAACACTTGCTGTAAATGCACGTCGCCCAATGGGTAAAGACGAAGCTGTATTACAAAAGCAAATTGATGATGCACTCGCTAATTGGCAAGCTACTAACAATGTAACACTTGCTAACATAGAAACAATTATTGGCACACCTATGCTACTTGATGGCGCGCCACATGCGCAAAAGCTACTTGATATTTTCAAGCATTTTACGGGTGACGAAAAAGCTGACTTTGTATCGATTGGTGGTGGGACTAATGCAAAGCTGTTTGATAACGCGGTATCGTTTGGTCCTTCAATGCCAGGTAAGCGCTACACAGGTCACTCAGAGCATGAATTTATGACACTTGAGCAACTAGAGCTTAATTTGCGTATGTACACAGCGATGATGATAGAGCTGGGTAATATGTAAGTTATAGTTGTTTAGTAAAAGCCGCCTTGTTTGACTGAAGTGACCCCAGTAAGGCGGCTTTTTTGTACTTATTAAAATTGGGCTACAAAGCTAAGGTTGTATACATCGTAGTTATCATTATCAGTGTAATTAGCTGTAAAGTAGTAGCTATCATTAATAAAGTACTTACCTTCAATCACTAAATCAGAATCGTTTGAGCCAATACCGACTGCAACATGTTTATTGAAGTAATAGTTTGCGAGTACATTAAAAACTGAGTCGTCGCCAACATCTAGATAGTCAACATTTACAGCAAAATAGCTGTCATCATAAAGATGGGCAAAGTAACGTGATGATAGGTCCCACGACTCTGTTTCATCATCTGTTTCAACAGTAAAACCAATGTAGTCGGTGTCGTTAATTTCATGATTATACTGAGCTTTAAACAAATAAACTGTATCGCTATATTCATAATCTAACATACGTACAGATACTTTTATTGAATCAGCAAATAAGTAACCTAAACCTAGTGAATAGTTGTCGGCATCACCAATATTAGGTAGTTCAAAAGTTGCAAAAGCATTGCCGTAAAAGCCTTCTCCAAAAATACCTTTTCCACTATAACCATCTGAATTAAAATAATTTAAGCCTATATTGCTATCTGTATCTAAGTAGCCAAAATCATCCCACACACCTGAATTTTGCTGCTTCTCAAAGTAATAGTGAGTTGATAACCCGTACACATCATCGTTGTAATAATCAGAATCAATTTTTGCGTAGTTTATAGAGTTAAACCATTGTTTTGATTCTGACTGCTCGGCGTTTACAGACGCTGTGCAGCTAAGTGCGAGTAAAGTGAGTGACATTAAAAAGCGCATAAGTATCCCTTCTTATAATTAAGTAAATTTGTTACTAGAATGGGTATTATATTTGTGAGGTTTTATAAGGCAATTAAATGATTGTAATAAAGTGTTTAGATGTTGTTAGTTTTCCTAATTAAAAAATTAGGTTTACCTCAGGCAAGTTTTCAAAGCTTGGTTTGGCAAATAAATACCCTTGCATAAGCTCAACACCTGCGTTTTTTAGCCACTTATATTCTTCTACCGTTTCAATCCCTTCAGCTAGTGCGGTGATGTTTAAATCGCGAAACATATTTAAGCAATGAGTTACTATTAGTTGGCGTTTTTTGTCGTTGTTAATATCGCGTATGAGCGCCATATCAAGCTTGATAATATCTGTTTGAAAGTCAGCCAGTAGATTTAAACCAGAATAACCTGCACCAAAGTCATCAGTGGCGGTTTTAAATCCGAGAGACTGATAGTAATCAACAATGCGTTTAATGTGTGCGGTGTCTTCTATTTTTTCAACTTCAGTAAATTCAAACATAATATTTTGAATTGGAAAGTTATACTTTTTTGCAGCTTCTAGTGTGGTGCGTATACATCGTTCTGGTTTATAAATAGCATTAGGTAAAAAATTAATACTTAGCATTGATGTTATGCCCAGCTTTGCGGCTAGTTGAATAGCTTTAATACGACAAAGCTGATCAAATGCATAGCGGTTGTCTTCATTCACTTTTGAAATAATTGAATAAGCAGACTCGCCATTTAAACCTCTAACCAATGCTTCATAGCCATAAATTAGGCGAGTTTTACAGTTTATAATCGGTTGAAAAGCCATAGAAAAATCAAATTCAAGATCGTTGGCGTCAGCACAATTACTACATGTCACTTTTTCGCAATCTTTTGATTTTTCGCTCATTTAGCTCATCCTCTTATGCATATTTGTTTAGGTTAGTTGAGATTAGATTCTAACACAAATAGATTAAAGTATTGTTTTTTATGTTTTTATACGTAATAAATAACTATGTAATTAAATGAAAAATAATGACTAATGTCAGATCACTTAGTGACATTTGGCAGGTGTGTACGTTGCTTATTAAAACAATAATAGCGACATACATTACTTGGAGAATATAAATGAGCAATACAATTACAATAGGCAAAAAAATTAAAGCATATTTACTTATTTTAACTTTGCTAAGCGTTATAAATTTACTAACTTCGCCTAGTTATATCTGGGTAGTATGGCCAGCGCTTGGGATGGGAATTGGGCTAGTAGTAAGTGCTTTGAGTAGGAATAAATCTAGGGCGTATTGATTTTTGTGGATTGAAATTTATTCAATCTAGGGGCGATTTAATCGCGGCGTGAGGTTTGTAACCTAGTGGGCTCGATAACTGCTCCTGCGTTATTCTACTGGCTTACATCCATGTAAGAATAAGTAAAAACCGAGCAAAGCTTCCGCGTCCTGCTCACGCCCCTTACCTACATCCA
>NZ_JACJEF010000019.1:0-91484 GCF_014163935.1 Pseudoalteromonas sp. SR41-7
AACGAAACAGCGCCGATGATAGTGTAGCATTTGCTATGTGAAAGTAGGACATTACCAGGCTTCAAATTGTAGAGAGCCCGACTAGAAATAGTCGGGCTTTTTTACGTCTGCAGAAAAGTGAAATACGCGCAATTAACACACACTCACATCAACACCTATCACGTAGGCCGGGCGAGCGTAGCGACTCCCGACGTTAAAATCACATCTAGAAGTGTGCAATTAATATTTATAAAAGTAGGATTGTTAATGAGTGCAGAGGTATTTAGTCGTTAATCATTACTTAAAATTTTATCTAGTTGTCCTGTTCTCATTTTTATTTAGATACTTCTAATAAAGTACTTAAGAAAACTGTACTATTACAGGTGTTTTAAAATAACTATAACGAGAAACAAATGAAATTATTAACTGCAGCAACTTTATTACTTGCTTCATCGACAGCCTTTGCACGCCCTGCACCGTTAGTGTCTATTCCTACTCATGATGCCTTTTTTAATAGTATTGCAGCGCATTGTGGTAAAGCTTTTGAAGGTGAAGTAGCGGTAGATAACGCGAAAGGCCCAAGCTCATTTACAGATAAAAAACTGGTTATGCATGTACGTAAATGTGGTGAGACTGAGTTACAAGTACCGTTTCATGTAGGAGACGATGCATCACGTACGTGGATCATAACTAAAATGGGTAGCGGCTTGAGTTTAAAGCACGATCATCGTCATAAAGATGGAACAGACGACGCATCAACTATGTATGGTGGCCATACGCTTGATGCAGGGTCTGCGCAGATACAGTCGTTTCCAGCAGACCAATACTCTAAAGAGTTATTTGTAAAACAAGGTCTTGCGCAGTCTGTAGGTAATACATGGCAAATGTATATTTACCCAGAAGTATTTACTTATCGATTAATTCGCCAAGGACGTGAGTTTAAGGTGGATTTTGATTTAACTAAACCGATTACTCCACCATCAGCACCTTGGGGTTATAAATAAGGTTACTTACCCTTACTTGTATCTTCTTTAGTTTCGCATTGGAGTAAAACACTTAAATCAGGTTGGTAAGCGCGTGGTTTTGTTGGAAAGCGTTCGTACTCTTGCACGCCTTCAAGTACTTTCAACATAAAGGTATTGCCGCGGCATAGACGGTCAGCATGACGTAACAAAAATACACTTTGATTGGTAAAGTGTTTGTAATCGTCTGACTGGATTTCTATTTTATAGTTGTCTTCGCCAATTTGTGTTTGGTAGTAATGTACTTTGTTATCAAAGTCGTAGAGCTTCTCGGTTTCGGCTTTTTCAGCAAGTGCAGTATTTGCACTCGAAAGGGCCACCAGCGTAGCGCCTATAAATAAGCGTGGTGTGTTTATTCCTTTCATAAAATGTATCCTTTAATTTGCGAACTTTATACCCATTAATAAGAGTAATAAGGTCGATTTCTTTACGTATTAGTCTAACACCCAAAAAGGGAAAGTGTGATGTTCAAACAAATAAAACAACTTTTTGCTGTATTCGATGAACAGCAGCCAAGTATGCAAGAGCACGACTTAAAAACAGCGGTTGCTGCATTATTAATTGAAGTTATGCGCGCAGATACCAAGCTTGAACATGATGAACAACGAACCCTGACTGTAACCTTAAAAAAGTACTTTAATTTAACAGACACTGAGGTTAATGAGCTTACTAATAATGCGGCAAGTAGCTTAGATGATTCGATAGATTACTTTCAGTTTTCAAAACAGATTAATGAGCATTGTAGCGCGGAGCAGCGAATAGAAATAATAGAGTTATTATGGCGCTTAGCGTATGCCGATGGAGAAATAGATCCCCAAGAAGACTACGTTATACGTAAAGTAGCAGGGCTTTTATATGTAACGCATACCGACTTTATCGCCGCCAAAATAGCAGCGACAAAGTAATTAGTTATTTAGGCGTGCAAGTTATCTTAACTTACTTGCAACGCTTACTAACTGATGAGCGAGGGCTGATACTTTTTCAGCCGTTACAGGTTCATTTATTTGCCCATTCTCATTAAACAGTGTGTGCACAGCGGGTACTGCAAGTTGATCGGCAAGTACTAACGATCCAATGCCGCTTAATATATCACGCACATGATTTAAACCGCGTAAGCCGCCAAGCCCACCAGGCGATGCTGCAAACAAAGCAACCACTTTATTACGAAAAGCAGGAACAGCACCTTGCTCTGTACGCGATGCCCAATCAATCGCATTTTTTAGTGCTGCGGTAATAGAGCCGTTGTACTCTGGGCTTGCTAGTAAAATACCGTCGGCTGTACGTAGCTTATCTTTTAAAAGCTGTACATCGCTTGGTGTACCTTGCGCTTCAATATCTTCGTTAAATAGTGGGATGTTTAATTCGTTTAGTTTTATTACTTCTACTTCAGCACCTGTTTGTAGAGCAAAACGTGCTGCCTCATTAATAATTTTTTGGTTAAAGCTTTCTTGGCGAAGGCTTCCAGCTAGGGCGATAATTTTTGGTGCTGACATGGTAGTGGCCTTTTAATGTTTTAAGTTACATGACTAATGTAGCAAAATTTCACTTGTAGAAAACCCTAATAAACGCAACACTTGTGTGCGTATATGCACATAAGTAAAAGGTAGGCAGCATGGCGATAAAATTTGAAGATTGGCAAGACGTTAAAGTTGCGTTCGAAGTAGCACGGTTAGGCACGCTAACAGCAGCGGCCGAGGAGCTTAATGTGCACCACAGCACAGTGCTTAGGCGAATTAATAATCTTGAAAAAAACTTAAATGCACGGCTTTTTCATCGCCATGCTCGTGGCTACAAGGTTACTGAAATTGGCACCAAGTTATTTGCAACAGCACAAACAATCCATAGCTCCTTAGAGCAGTTACATAACGATATAGTAGCGGCCGATAGCACCCTTAGAGGTAGTTTGTTGCTAACGACGGTAAGTGGCTTCATGGATGTCCTTGGTGATGTATGTGAGCAATTTCAGGCGCTACATCCACAAGTGCAGCTTGAGGTTATTTTAGAACAAAAAAGGCTAAGGCTCGATCACGGACAAGCACATATTGCAGTGCGTGCAGGCCCAAGACCTGATGAAGGCGATTATATTGCTCAGCATTTGGCGCAGCTTTCATCGGGTTTATACGCTAATAAACGTTACATTAATAAATACGGTATGCCTAAATTATTAATTGATTTACAACAACATAACTTTGTATCGGGCGTGGCAGGTTTTAATGCCCGCGTGCCTTATTTTGCATGGGCTGATGAGCACATTCCTGCATCGCAAATAAAGCTGCGAGTATCTGAAACTGCAGAAGCGACTCGTGCAATCATTAAAGGGCTAGGCATTGGCGGATTACAACATGACGTAGCGGCGCAATATCCTGATTTAGTGCCTATATTGCACAGTGAGTTAAGCTGGCCTACCGATGTATGGTTAGTCACGCATCACTTAGTGCATCGTACTGCTAAAGTACAAGCTTTTGCAGGGTTGTTAAAAACACACTTTAGTAAGTTAGCTGCTAATCAATAGTTTTAGCAGCGTGTTAGCTGTATTTTAAATGATTATAGTGTTTTTTTTACTTCTATCCCTAGGCGTTTAGCCAAGCGTACTAAGTTTGCTCTATCTAATTCAAGTACTCTTGCTGCTGCTGACCAGTTGTAGTTATGCTTCTTTAATTGCTCGGTAATTACGTTGTATTGCAACGATTCTACAGCTTGCTTTAAAGGTTGGTTGATTAAGGTGTTGGTTGTACTTTGGCTTGCTACTAGAGAGTTTTGCGGCGCACTCGGTGTTAAGTCACAGTGCTCGCTTGTAATGGTTATTATTGGATTTTGCCATTGGCTTTGTTTTTCTTTTAGGGCGCTGCGGCTAATGACATGTTCAAGCTCGCGCACGTTACCTGGCCAGCTGTACTGATTAAGCAGTACTTGCGCTTCAGGGCTTAGTTTTAATTGTTTTATCCCTAATTTACGGGCTGTTTGCTCAATAAAATAACCAGCTAAGAGTGTTATGTCGTGCTCGCGTTTACTAAGTGGTGGCACAGTAATAGGGTAGACACTGAGGCGATGGTATAAATCGGCTCTAAAGCGACCTTGAGCTACTTCTTCTTTTAAATTTCTGTTGGTTGCGGCAATGACGCGTACATCTACGTACTTTGGCGTGTCTTCTCCTACCGTTTGTATTTCGCCACTTTGTAGCACTCGTAATAGTTTACTTTGCATGGCAAGGGGTAGTTCCCCAATTTCATCTAAAAATAACGTGCCGCCATCAGCTAATTGAAATTTACCTTGGCGCGAATTTTGTGCGCCTGTAAAAGCCCCTTTCGCATGACCAAAAAATTCACTTTCAGCGAGGTTTTCGGGAAGCGATGCACAATTTAAGTGAATAAGCAGTTGATCTTTGCGAGCTGAATTTAAGTGAATATTACGTGCAACAAGCTCTTTCCCTACCCCTGTTTCACCTAATATAAGCACGCTAAAGTTAGATGCTGCAACGAGTTTAATTTCGTTTTTAAGTGTTTGCATTAGTGGACTTTGACCAATAATTTCACCGCCGTCACGTGTTAATGCTTCACGATTTAGTTCTTGTACTAATGCACTTGAGTGCTGTGCATGCTGTTTGTAATGGGCAAGTTCTAAGGCCGTTTTAAAGTGCGCGCTACACAGCGTTTGTAAGGTATTGAGTGTATCAGCGCTTATGCTGTTAAATGCATTGGCGTTAAGGCTATCAAACGTAAGTACGCCAAGTAGCGCGTTTTTATCATAAAGAGGTAAACCTAAACATGCATGTACCGGTATGTCGCCGGTTTTAGCTAATAGTAATCCGTCGTATGGATCGGGTAGTGGGCAGTCGTGCGCAAATTGAAGCGCGAGTGTGCTTTTGCAAATAGCTTCTAGGCGAGGGTGTTCTACTATTTTAAATCGTCTGCCTAAACTGTCGGGCATTAATCCTTTAATTGCCAGTGGTTTTAATTGTTCGCCCTGAAGCACTAATAACGCACTTGCATCACTTGGAATAACCCGCTCAACCGTTGCTAGTAATTTATCAAAGCTATGCTCGTGTAGTGTACTTTGAGCAAGCTCTAGAGCAACTTGTGTAAGGTTGAATTGCTGGTTCACGTCAAAATGACCTATTTGTGTTTTTATGAGTTAATTTATAGTAGGTCATAAAGACTCACACTGTAAAGTGATTTAATTTAACTTGTTGAATTTAATTAATTAAACTTGTTGGCACAGTATGTGTAATAGCTAAGTAACGTAGTTAGTTACAGAGATCGCCATGAACACACTAATGCTGAATAATTTAAATAATCAAACACAGTTTAGTTCACTGCATGAGGCACTAGCGTGCGCTGAATACTTTTTTGCTCAGTATGGTGTAGGGCAGGAAATAAAATAATGCGCCCTATAAACTTAACTGAGCCAATGCCAGCACGCGTTGCTATTCATCAAGTATCTCAATGGTCGTTATGGATGCTAGCTTTTAGGCCTTTCTTTTTAGGCGGTGGCTTATTGGCATTTTTGTCAGTGGGGTATTGGCTACTTATTTTAACAGGCCATGCAAGTTGGCACTTATCGATACCTGCGACATTATGGCACGCGCACGAAATGCTGTTTGGCTTTGCAGGAGTTGTAGCTGTTGGCTTTTTACTTACCGCAGCACAAACGTGGACAGGCGTGCCGAGCATAAGTGGCAAAGCCCTTATGTGGCTTACGTTTATATGGCTTGCAGCGCGCTTAGCATTTTTTGTAGTACTGCCAGATATTGCTCATTTTAATTTATATGCTGCACTTACATTACAAGTTATTTGGTGGCTAGGCGCCATAACCGCGTTGGCTAATATGTTATTAAAAGCCAATAGCAAAAGTAACTATCCGTTTTTAGCTATTTTAGCTGTGCTTTGTGGGCTCAATGTATTGTATTTAATACTTGTTTTACAACAAAACATGCAGCTTGCACTTGGTGTGGTTGATACCGCAGTGCTGGTTATTACTTTACTAGTTGGCATTGTTGCGGGCCGCGTTTTACCATTTTTTACCGCTAAAGGTCTGGGGTTAGCCGCACAAGTTCGCACTCCTAAAATAGATAAAGCTGTTATGTATTTATCTATTGTGGCTATCACTTTATTTTTCATCAACAAGTTGTTTTTGAACACGATTAATCCTGCGTTAGTTGTTGCAACTGTTGCTGCGCTTCACCTGCTTAGGGCTGGTTGTTGGTGGGATAGCAAGGTATTGAGAGTGCCGTTGTTATGGTCTTTACATTTTTCCTACTTAGCGTTAGGCGTAGGGTTAATGATGGTTGCATTTAGCTTTTATAGCAGTGCAATGCAATTTAAAGATGCGCTGCACTTAATCACTATTGGCACAATAGGTATGATGATTTTAGCAATGATGACGCGTGTATCGCATGGTCATACAGGGCGGATACTCGCTATTCCTCATTACATGGCTGTTGCTTTTGCATTTTTGCTTGTGGCCGCTATTACTCGTTCATTACTCCCTTTTATTATTAGGCCTCACCTTGCTTGGCAAATAAGTGCTTTGCTGTGGTTAGTAGCTTTTTCATTATTTTTAATTCACTGCACACCTATATTAACGCGGCGTCGTGTTGATGGGCGTCGTGGTTAGTTCATCCATAGGAAATACATATGTTATCTGATAAAACCATTGAGATTGTAAAAAGCACAGTTCCGTTATTAGCGCAGGCGGGTACGGTTGTTACCGATCATTTTTATAAGCGTTTATTTAGTCATAATCCTGAGCTTAAAAATATTTTTAATATGGCGAACCAAGATACAGGTCGTCAGCAATTTGCACTTTTTAATGCATTGGCTGCGTATGCACAAAATATTGATAATTTAGCCGTATTAAAAGAAGCGCTAACACGTATTAATCATAAGCATACAAGCTTGAATATTTTACCTGAGCATTACCCTATTGTAGGTGCACACTTAATTGGTACGCTTAAAGAGCTTCTTCCTGAGCAATTTACTCCCGATGTTGAATACGCTTGGCGCGAAGCTTACGGCGTACTTGCTGATATTTGTATAACCGAAGAAGCTGCTTTGTATGAGCACAGTAAAAATAAACACGGTGGTTGGGCGGGAACTCGGCAATTTGAAATAACCAACAAACAGGCCGAATCAGAACTAGTAACGAGTTTTACACTTACGCCAGTTGATGGCGAAGCTGTTATTACACATAAACCAGGGCAGTATTTAGGTATTAAAGTTAAGCCAGAGGGCGCTGAATATGAAGAAATTCGCCAGTATTCTATTTCACAAAAAAGTAACGCTAAAAACTACCGTATTAGTGTTAAAAAAGAGCTACAGCCAAAGCCTGGCATGGTGTCTAATTATTTACACTCATTAGAGCATGGCACTATTGTTGAGTTATACCCGCCGGCAGGAGACTTCTTTTTACGCAATAACACAAGTCCAGTGGTTCTCATTTCAGCAGGTGTTGGGCAAACGCCAATGCTGGCTATGCTTGAAACGTTATTAAGTGACAATTCTAATCAAGAGATTATGTATTTACATGCTTGCGAAAATACTCAGCAACATTCGTTTTCAAAATATTTATATGATCTAACAGCGCAGAATAACCACTTGAAAACAATAACGTGGTTTAACCAAGCGACAGAGGGCGCTGACTTTACTGGGTTAATGAACCTAAATGCAGTACAAGCACAGCTACCATTGAGTAATGGCGACTTTTACTTATGTGGTCCTGCCGGTTTTATGGCATTTATAAAAAAGCAGTTACTTGAACTAGGTGTTAAAAACGAGCAGATTCATTATGAAGTGTTTGGTCCGCATGAAGACTTGTAATAACGCTTTAAAATAGAAAAAGGCGTACAGCGATGTGCTGCGCGCCTTTTTATAAACGCTAATAAAGTGCTTTATAACTCTTTACAGGTCACACCTTCAAGTACTGTAGTAAGCTCTTTTTTAGGATAGTAAAGCTCGCATTGGTTATTACGTAGTTGCAAAATAAACTTCTCAGATTTTATATTATGCGCGCCCATAATTACTCTGCCATCAGACCCTTTACTCATTGCATGATCAATTAGCAGTTCGCTACGTTTAGTAAATACGGAATCGGAAAGTGTTACTAATGCGCCTCCCTTAGCTTGTTGAATTGCCTGTTGTAGTGTTGCAATAACGCTAGGATTAACGCTCGTTAATATAGCGGGTTTAGCGGGATCACTATTTACACTTTGGCATCCACCTAAAGCGAATAAGGTAGCTAATGGGAGTAATAATTTATCCATTACCTTTCCTCACTCAGTGTTGGCCAAGTTAAGTCCATATTACGCTGGGTAAATTGCTCAGGCATATTTAAAGGAATGAGAGATTCACGAGAGCTTGAAAAATTAGCTGGCTCTGCTTTTGCAGCAGCCGTTCTAATTGGGCAATTGCCATTTTCAACATGAAACAATGCGGTGGCTAAAACGGCCTCGTCACTGTCGCCTAACTGATGATCAAAGTCGTCCTCAATTTCACAACCTTGAACATCAGCATCAAATTGTGGCGTAGGGGTTGGTGTAAAACCCGCAGCGTATTCGCCAAATCCTTTGCTATTTACCCCACTAAATTGAATAGTGTAATAGGTTGTTGCGCAGTTATGAGTTGGGGTAAAGCCATAGGGCTTACCGCAGGTTGTATCGCCAATTAAAATAACTTCTGCGTCTATACCTTTTAAACCATTAATAAAAGCTTCTGATGCCGAACAGGTGCCTGATGTGCTTAATACATAAACCTTCGATAAGTTTAAATCAGGTAGGTTTTCACCTGTGCTAAAAAAAGTAGAGTAATCTATTTCTTCATCAATAAATGGAAAAGGCGAATCAACGGGTTGTTTATCGTTTTGTTGAGTTTGATAATAAAAGCGGTTGTTAACGTTGGCATTACCGGCAACCATATAAGCTAATTGTGCCGACAGTGCTAATAAACCACCACCGTTATATCTAAAGTCGATTACAAGCTCATCAATACCATCGGTTTTAAACTTATTTACTGCATCAATAAGCCCTTCTTGGGCAATGCTTATATGGCTATTAAATTGCATGTAACCCACGCTTGAACCATTTGCGGTTGTAATCGTTTTAACATTTTGAACCGGTGTTTGTTCAATATTGCCAGCGGTTACATTAAATGTTTTTTCGGCGCCATCGTTACTGCGTACAACAATAGTATGTGAGTCGCCGTTAGTAGGACTAAATAAACCTTCGTTAAGCGTATCTACACCCGACTGTGTATTGGTATTAATGCTAACACCGTCAACTGAAAGTACAGTATCACCACGTTGAAAGCCTATTTGGCTTGCAGGTGAATCATCTTCAAGATAAGCGACGCGTAAAATACGGTCGGCTGTATCGCCAATAAACGCCCAATTTATACCGTAACCAGAAGTAACGCCCGATTGCGCTTCTTGAAAGTAATCTTCAGTAGGTTCTGAAAAATGAAAGTTATCTTTTTTTGCTCCTGAGTCGGTAAGCTGCTCTGTTTTTAATTGGGCAAAATAATCGGCTACTGTGGCAAAGCTTTCAGGATCGTTATCGGCAATCTCATCATACCAAAGGTAGGTTTCGTCGCTCCAAGAACGAAGCCAGAGTTTTTCGTAAAGGGCAGAACCGGCTTGATCTGGGTAAGGCTCGTTGTTATTAAAGGGATCGTTACCCGTACGCGGGGTTTCGCAAAAGTTTTTTAAATCGTTAGAGGGTTCAAATACACCCGCAGTCCATGTTGGACTGCTACTAACAGGTGTTGTAACTACAGGGGCTGAGTCGATACCGCTACCGCCGCCGCCACAACCGGTCAAAGCAAAGCCCGCAAATGCAGTGAAAATGGCAAGCGAGGTTTTATTATTTTTAAACATAGGTAAGGGCTTTTTTGTAAATAAGTTGTTTAAAATATTACAACACTCGCTCGTTTATTCAACATTTATAACTTTGATTTATGTAAATGAGTGTTAAAGCTTAGAGCTTGCTCGCACTACTTGTATCTGCGAATGCTTGCTTTTGCCATGCATTAAATAACTTTTGCTGTTTATCAGAGATTTTTAAACCGTATGTTTTTTGCATGTAAGCGTAGGTGTCAGCTATACGTTTTCGTGCATAAACAGGCGGTTCAACTACACGTTGCTTAAAGTTTACTTTTACTTCGCAACGACCATATTGTGTGGCGTTTTCGCTAAGCATACCAAAACGATAATTAGAGCGATCGGCATTAATTTCGCCAATAGCTGGCGCTAAGTTATTTATATCAGCTTCCATTTTTCTAAATTTAGCACTTACTTTACGGCAGTTTTTACGCCCGCCATCTTGCCAGCATTGTAGCTGGTGACCAAATTCCCACGCCGGAACAATGTGCTCCCACTCAATGCGTAGTGCTCGCACATTTACTTTACCTGAGCGGGTAAGGGTATTTCGAGGAATGTAACCACAGTTAGACGGGTCAGGAACGAGTTTTTTGCCTTCTTTTTTAATATCACAGCCGCAGTAAATGCTTTTGGCGTTGTCAGGTAGGGTTTTAATTAAATGTCTTTTAGCCGTTGAAAAACGGGTAAATTGTTCGGCTGATACCGAAACGCACACACAACAAGCCAATAAGGCCAGAATAAATCGAGTCATATCCATCACAAATGTGAACTACAGGAATAGGCAGTTTAAAGCCTTGAAGATAAAAGATAAAGTTAACTTAAGGCCTACGCTTATATTAATAAAAAGTGCCTGATTAATTTTTTACTCAAAGTTATTTTCACTATTCATTTATTTCTCACTATTTATCGTATTTTAACCACACAAGGTTACCCGTTAAGGAGTATGCTTAAAGCTTACTCAATATGAGGATTTGGATTGCAAATGAAATTTGTTGATTATTATGCAGTGCTTGGAATATCGCCTGATGCAGATGATAAAGCGGTTAAAGTAGCTTATAAAAAGTTAGCCAGAAAATATCACCCAGATGTAAGCAAAGAGCCTCAAGCAGAAGATAAGTTTAAAGAAATAGCAGAAGCTTACGAAGTCATCCATAACAAAGAAGAACGCACTAAATACGACGAGTTACGTCGTCACCAACAAAATCGTGCTCGTCAACAGCAAGGCCATTATTGTGGTAACAATGCCTCTTCGCAAAGTAATTATCAGCAAAGCGATCCTCAAACCGACCAAGAGTTTTCTGACTTTATTAATTCAATGTTTGGCGGAGCTGGTGGATTCGATCGTTCCGGGCAGAGCAGAAGTAACGCCGCTCGCGCGCAAAAAGGACAAGATGTGGAAATAGAGTTCCCAATTTTTCTTGAAGAGACTTTAGTTGATACCGTTAAGCCTGTTGAGTTTATGTTACCGCAGCGAGACAGCAGTGGCCGTGTCACTGAAATTAAAAAATCACTTAAAGTGAAAATTCCTGCAGGCTCAGTAAATGGCGAGCGAATTCGACTAAAAGGGCAAGGCGGATTAGGGTCAGCTAATGGGCAAAATGGCGACTTGTATTTACAAATTAGTTTAGTGCCTCACCCATTATTTGATGTTGAAGGTCATAACCTAAATATAGTTGTCCCTCTTGCACCATGGGAAGCGGCTCTTGGTACAAAGCTAAATTTACCTACGTTGACAGGAAACATCCAATTAACTATTCCTTCTAATAGTCAGTCTGGTCAACGCTTGCGTATTAAAGGTAAGGGATTAATGAGTAAAAAAGCTAAAGGTGATTTATTTGCTGTGCTTAAAATTGTTAATCCAACATCTGTTGATGATGCCAGTAAAAAACTGTGGGAAGAATTAGCCAAAAAAGCTCACTTTGATCCCCGTAATAACTGGAGCAAGCCATAATGCAAATTATCGTGACACAAAAAGACGATTTACTTACTAGCAAAGAGCTATGTTTGAGCAGTGATATTAGCGAAGCAATTTTATATGAGCTAGTTGAGCATAATATTGCGGTTCCAATTGAGGGGGATCATGTTACGCAGTGGCAATTTACGGTATCTGCAGTGACCTTAGTTAAAAAAGCGGCCCGTATCCAACATGACTTTTCGTTAGATTGGTCGGCAATAGCTTTAGTTTTACAATTGCTGGATGAGCGTGATGAGTTGATTTTCGAAAACGAAATGTTAAAGCGACATTTGAGTCGATTTAAGCACTTGGAATAAAATAAGCCCTAGGCTTATTTACTCTTTGATAAGTGGGCGCTAGCTTTCAAAAACCAATATGACTACTTTGATTTATTCTTATTTTTAATTCGGATAAATCGTTTTAGTCGTATATTTTGTATAAGTAGTAATATTCCACTTAAACAAAAAAGTACACTGGTTGCTGAAAAGCTAATAAGCAGTGGATTATTAAAATCCTCTCGCTCATCGTAATCCATAATATGTAACATCCAAAAAAAGTCGAATATTCGCCATAGCGTGCTGCGAACGGTAACAACTTTGCCGTTATTTTCTGACAAGTACAGTGTTGTGTTAAATGTGTCGTCAAATTGTACCTGCCAAACATTGGTTTTATATCCAACTTCTCGCATACCTTGCTTTAGTAGTACAGCGCTTGTTACTTGAGCGTCAATAAGTAAGTGTGCTTTAGCATTTGCGGTAATTTGTATTTTAGTTGGCGGTTCAAATGGTCGGCCTGTTATTCCATTGAAGCTTTGCTGCTCGTTATTACTAAAGACAGTAATAAGTGGTGTAGTTAAGAAGTTCTCAAAAATTATTTGTGTTGGATTAACCACCTGAGAGGCAATATCGTCAAGGGAGGCAACATAATCAGCCTGCGTAAATGGGTTATTAAGAGTACGTGTTGCAAGATGCTCCCCATGAACTTTATCAAGAGGGATTGCACTCATAATTAAACCACCTAGTAACCATGCTAAAATTTGTAGTGCTAATAAATATCCTAACCATTTATGTAACTTGCGAGCATGTTTAAATATTTTTTTATTCATGTTTTAGTCTTATTATTTTTAGAGGCTAGTTTATTACATTAATGGGATAAGTTACTGCGACATTTTGTCGCAGTTTAAACTATAGCTTACTGTAATCATTTAAAAATAAAAAAGATTACACTTAAATTCCTAACATGACTTATCTGTTTAATTGAGCTGGATGTTTGATATCCAGCTAGCTTTAAATGCTAAAAAATACTTAAAAGCTGCGAAATATCCATATAAAGTGGTTATTAGGGCATAGTTGATTTGGTATAACGGTAAAACTGCGTTAAAGTTTGCAATGAAATTATTAGAGGATAAATACGAAACGATGTCGGAAATTCAATTTTTAAATGTAGATCTTGAGCTTGAATCAAAGCAAGATATTAGTTTGCTAGTGGCGGACTTGAAAAAAGTCGCGACGATTTTACATTATGACAAAGACGAATACCGTCAACTAGCGCGTATTGAAGCTACAGGTGAGGTGAGCACACCTGATAAAGCCATAAACCATATATGTGAGCTTATTGAATCGTGTTCGCGTAACGCGCTAAAGCAATGGTTAAGCTGTTCACGTAGAACGTTTGATATTGGTTTTGAATCAGGGACTTCTCCTAAGTGCTTTAATCAAGCCTTAGATGCAGATACATTATTGCGTATATCTGCGATTGGTGCGGGTATGGAAATTACCATTTACCCAATCGAAAAGTAACTATCTTCGCTCTACGACTGCTGCGGTCATTTTTGATACGCAGCACAGCTCATTGCGGCTATTTGTAATTTTTATTTCCCACACTGAACTACGTTTGCCAATATGAAACGCTCTTGCCGTTGCTGTTAAAGTGCCGTTGCGAGATGCTTTTAAATGACTTGCGCTAATCTCCTGTCCTACACAGTAAAATTTAGTAAAATCGACAACAAAGTTAGCGGCATAGCTGGCAACTGTTTCGGCAAGTACAACGTTAGCACCGCCGTGAACCATCCCCATTGGGTTATGATGCTCAGGAATTGCCGGCATTGTGGCAACCAAATAATCATCGCCAATTTCTGTGACTTCTATCCCCATAGTTTTCATTAATGTTCCTTGGCCATTAATGCCTTGTTCTAACTGCTTGCACAGCTCTAAGGTGATGGGCTGGTACCAAATACTCATAATGTCTCCTTTGCATTTTTAATCATTTATAAACTTAGCTTTAGTTATATCCCTAAAATGTACACAAGTGAAATTACTTTAGCTATTTTAAGGCTTAATTTAAATTTGCGATTTTTATTTAACTGTATATACTCACAGTTAAATGTACTGTATGGAAAACCAGTTGTATGCGACCATTAACGAACCGCCAAGCTCAAATACTCGAACTAATTAAAGTTTTTATTAAAGACACTGGTATGCCTCCTACACGTGCTGAAATAGCGCAAACATTAGGTTTTAAAAGTGCCAATGCTGCTGAAGAACATTTAAAAGCACTTGCTAAAAAAGGCGCAATTAAAATGAAACCAGGTGCAAGCCGTGGTATTCAATTAATTGAAGAAGAAGAGCCAGAACAATTAGGTTTACCGCTTATAGGGCGTGTTGCTGCTGGTTCACCTATTTTGGCGCAAGAGCACGTTGAAAGTCACTGCAAAATCGATCCATTAATGTTTAAACCGGCTGCAGATTTTTTACTACGCGTTAACGGTATGAGCATGAAAGATATTGGTATTATGGATGGTGATTTACTTGCTGTACATCGTACTCAAACCGCTGAAAATGGACAAGTTGTTGTTGCTCGCCTAGACGAAGACGTAACTGTAAAACGTCTTGAGAAAGCGGGTCGTAAAGTATTACTTCATGCTGAAAACGACGATTTTGACTCTATTGAAGTAGATCTTGAGAATGAGTCTTTTAATATTGAAGGCTTAGCCGTTGGCGTTATAAGAAACGCTGATTGGATGTGACTTTAAAAATAGCTTTTAAACAAGCAGTTTTATAAATGCGTACTAATTAGTACGCATTTTTGTTTTAAAATTTGTACTAAAAAATAGGGCGTAAACAGCCCACTGACTATTTAAGCTGTAAACTTTTTTGCACTTATATTTCCCCCTCCGAATGCGTTAAACCCTTTGTTTTGCTCATATTTTGAACTTCCTGTTGCCCAGTTGATTACCGATTTTTATTAATTATTCAATATCACCTGATTGTTTTTTATACTAAAACTTGCTTGTTGTTCGTTTTTTAGCTAATTGTTAATGTGCTGAGCTAATAATAACTCACAGCTTTTTAGTTTTGAGAACACACAATATACACAAACTCGTTGTTGGCGCAGCAAAACCAATCAATATTAAATAAGATTGGCTAAAAAAATAAAAATAACGAATTGGCGTTTAAGCCGTATGCCTCTTCGCTTTGCATTCGCAATAGCATCAAAGGAGCCGTCACATGGGTAAACTGACCTCTACCTTGTGGCTTATATTATGTGTTTTTTCGCACCCAGTTTTGGCTAACAGCCAATACAATATGCGCAAAGGCGTAACCGATATAAGCAATAATGTATATCAGCTGCACATGACCATATTTATAATATGTTGTGTGATTGGGGTGATAGTGTTCGCAATTATGTTTTGGGCACTTATTCATCACCGTAAATCTAAAGGGGCTGTACCTGCCCAATTTCACGAAAGCACTAAAGTAGAAATACTTTGGACTGCAATTCCGTTTGTTATTTTAATTGCTATGGCAGTACCAGCCACTAAAACCCTAATTGCAATGGAAGATGCCAGCAAAGCTGATCTCACTATTAAAATTACGGGTTCGCAATGGAAATGGCATTATGAATATATGGGTGAAGATGTAGAGTTCTACTCTATTTTATCTACCCCGCAAGATGAAATCGCGAATCTTGCAGATAAAAATCCTAACTACTTACTTGAGGTTGATAAGCCTCTTGTACTGCCAATAAATCAAAAAGTACGATTTTTAATGACTTCTGACGATGTTATTCACTCTTGGTGGGTACCTGATTTTGCAGTTAAAAAAGATGCGAACCCCGGCTTTATAAACGAAACATGGACGAACATAAACGAAGAAGGTACTTACCGAGGCCAATGTGCTGAGTTGTGTGGTAAAGACCATGGCTTTATGCCCGTTGTGGTGGTCGCTAAATCTGAGGCTGATTTTAAAACATGGCTTACAGATGCAAAGCAGGCTAAACAAAAAGCAGCATTAGCAGATGCTGCATTACTTGATAAAACCCTCCCAAAAGAAGAGTTAATGACTTTAGGCGAACAAGTATATATGGCTAATTGTGCTGCATGTCATCAACCTACTGGCATGGGGTTACCGGGCGTATTTCCTGCACTTAAAGGCAGCCCGATAGTGCTTGGCGATATAAAAGATCACATTGATGTAGTTATCCATGGACGACCCGGTACGGCAATGCAAGCTTTTGCCAAGCAGTTATCTATAAAGCAATTAGCTGCGGTTATTACTTATAAACGTAATGCGTGGGGTAATGATACGGGTGATGTTATTCAACCGAGTCAAATACAGACAGCACTTGATGCCAAAGTGGAGGCGAACTAATGAGTAGCATAGTAGAACAACCTAACGCCAATGAAGCTCATCATGCTCATCACCCAGCTAAAGGTTTTAAACGCTGGCTTTACACAACTAATCATAAAGATATAGGTAGTTTATATTTAATTTTTTCGCTGACCATGTTCTTAATTGGTGGCGCAATGGCCATGGTGATCAGGGCTGAATTATTTCAACCAGGTTTACAGTTGGTCGACCCTCACTTTTTTAATCAAATGACCACAGTGCATGGTTTAATTATGGTGTTTGGTGCGGTTATGCCCGCCTTTACAGGCCTTGCTAACTGGATGATACCACTCATGATTGGCGCGCCAGATATGGCATTGCCAAGAATGAATAACTGGAGCTTTTGGATTTTACCGTTTGCGTTTTTAATCCTATTGGCATCGTTATTTATGCCTGGTGGGGGTCCTGCATTTGGTTGGACTTTTTATGCACCACTGTCCACAACATACAGTAATGATAATACTGCATTGTTTGTATTTGCCGTACATATTATGGGAATTAGCTCAATAATGGGCGCAATCAATGTGATTGTAACCATAGTGAACTTACGTGCCCCAGGCATGACATGGATGAAGTTGCCCTTATTTGTATGGACGTGGTTAATTACTGCCTTTTTATTAATAGCCGTAATGCCAGTGCTTGCAGGGGCTGTCACTATGGTACTTACCGATAAGTATTTTGCGACCAGCTTTTTTGATGCCGCAGGCGGTGGCGACCCGGTGATGTTCCAACACATTTTTTGGTTTTTTGGTCACCCCGAAGTATACATAATGATTCTTCCTGCCTTTGGCATTATATCTACAATAGTACCTACCTTTTCTCGTAAAAAACTTTTTGGCTATGCCTCAATGGTATACGCCACATCCTCCATAGCACTATTGAGCTTTATTGTATGGGCTCATCATATGTTTACCACTGGGATGCCGGTCGCTGGCGAGTTGTTTTTTATGTACGCGACCATGCTTATATCGGTACCTACAGGAGTAAAAGTATTTAATTGGGTTGCCACAATGTGGAAAGGCTCAATAACTTTTGAAGTGCCAATGCTTTTTAGTATTGCGTTTATTGTGCTGTTTACCTTGGGTGGTTTTTCGGGATTGATGCTGGCAATTACACCTGCTGATTTTCAATATCACGATACTTATTTTGTAGTGGCGCACTTTCATTATGTATTAGTAACAGGGGCTGTATTTTCGATAATGGCGGGGGCTTATTACTGGCTGCCCAAGTGGACGGGCAATATGTTTAATATCACATTGGCTAAATGGCATTTTTGGCTATCGCTGGTGAGCGTGAACGTACTGTTTTTTCCTATGCATTTTGTAGGGCTTGCTGGTATGCCGCGTCGAATTCCCGATTACGCTCTTCAATTTGCCGACTTTAACGCAATCATAAGTATTGGTGGGTTTGCCTTTGGTTTATCGCAATTGTTGTTTGTAGCTGTGGTAATTAAATGCGCGCGTGGCGGTGATAAAGTGCCTGCAAAAGTATGGGAAGGGGCAGAAGGCCTTGAGTGGGAAGTTGACTCTCCAGCGCCATATCATACTTTTTCTACGCCGCCGGTTATTAAGTAATGACACATGCACCGCTACTCAAACGTTTGGTACTTATTTGCATAGGCATGTTTGCCTTTGCCTTTGCTTTAGTACCTTTGTATGACGTGTTTTGTGATGTAACAGGGCTTAATGGAAAGCCTTCGCTTGAGCAAGCAGAGCAAAGTACACAAATAGTACAAAACCGAGAAGTTGGCGTTAGCTTTACTACTCACGCACAAAGTGGTGCACCGTTTAAAGTTAAATCAAAAGAATACAGTGTAGTGGTAAAACCCGGTGCAATGCGTGAAGTAATGTTTAGTGCTAAAAATAACAGCAATCTAGATAAAGTAATGCAGGCTGTACCATCAGTCTCGCCAGGTAAAGCGGCAAAGTATTTACATAAAATAGCTTGTTTTTGCTTTGATCAGCAACCTCTAAAAGCAGGGGAAGAGCTTGAATTTAAATTACTTTTTTATGTTGATACCGCATTGCCAAGCGACATTGAAGAATTAACTTTATCTTATACCGTATTTGATATTAGTGAACAGCTGGTGGCAAGTAATAACTAGCTTTTTAAACTAGTGTGAAACTAGGAGTAAATAAAATGAATCAAGAATATGAGCATTATTACGTACCTGAGCAAAGCCCGTGGCCTATTGTAGGTGCAGTTGCATTGTTTTTTATTGCAGTAGGGGCAGGCTTGACTGTTATGAGTGTAGGTAAAGAAGGTGGTAGCGGGGTTTATCTGCTTTATGCCGGTATTGCTGTGCTTGTGTATATGTTGTTTAGCTGGTTTAAAAATGTAATTAGTGAGTCAGACCAAGGTTTGTACTCAGCACAAATGGATCGCTCTTTTAGACAAGGTATGAGCTGGTTTATTTTTTCTGAAGTTATGTTTTTTATGGCCTTTTTTGGTGCGCTTTTTTATGCACGGGTATTGTCGGTACCTTGGCTTGGAGGTGCAGGCAATAATGCAATGACTAACGAGGTTTTATGGCCAACTTTTGAAGCTGTTTGGCCGCTAGTTTCAACACCTGCTGGCGAAACTACTCAGGCTATGGGCTGGCAAGGCTTACCACTTATAAATACCTTAATACTGCTTACTTCCTCAGTTACTTTACATTTTGCCCACGTAGCGATGGAAAACAATAAACGTACTCCACTTAAGGTTTTTTTAGGCGCTACTATTTTACTGGGTGTTTGCTTTTTAGGGCTGCAAGTTGAGGAGTACATGCATGCATATAATGACCTTAATCTAACGCTAGATGCGGGTATTTACGGTAATACGTTTTTTTTATTGACTGGTTTTCATGGCATGCATGTAACGCTAGGAACCGTACTTTTATTTGTAATATTTTTACGGATATTAAAAGGGCACTTTACTAAAGATAAGCACTTTGCTTTTCAAGCAGCTGCTTGGTATTGGCACTTTGTTGATGTGGTGTGGCTGTGTTTGTTTGTATTTGTATATGTGCTGTAGCGTTTATTGGCGAATTATTCGCTTTAATAAAACCAAGTTTAAGCGCTGCAATAACAACAATTAAAACAACGAACGAAAACAATACGCGACGACCTAAAAAGTGAGACATAGGTCGTCCCCCTGTTTTCCCTGACACCATAATAAACAATGCTCTAAATAAGTTAAAAAGTATAAATATTAACAACAGTACGATAATAATTTTAATAATCACTGAGTTGACCCTTTATGCAGTTAGTTTTATGGCACAAACAAAAGCTTAGCTCACTAATCACACTTTGTATGGTTGTGGTTGTTGTACTTGTGTGTGTGCGATTGGGGTTTTGGCAGTTGGAGCGAGGTGAGCAAAAGCAGCAACAACTAACCGCCATTGCTAAGCAACAGACTCGTGGTGTGATGAGCTGGTCTCAATTACTTAACTTACCTGATAGCTGGAACAAAACTGGTGTATTGGTTGAGTTAAAAGGGCGGTTTGTACAAAACCAATATTGGCTTTTAGATAATCAAGTTTATAACGGACAAGTAGGGTACGACCTACTTGCTTTACTAAAGCCAGACACCGAAGAAAAAGTGATTTTAGTTAATTTAGGATGGGTAAAAGCGCCTATATCTAGAGATGCACTGCCAAAGGTTACTCTGCCTACAGGTGTTTTTATTCTTAAAGCGCAAATAAAAGAAAATAACTTAAGTAGCTTTACGCTTGAAGATAAAACGACAAATAACGACTTACCTACAAGAATCCAATCTATCGACTTGAATATGCTGAGCACCCAAAGCCAGCAATCATTAATTAATTTTATGGCTTACAGACAAGGTACTGGTGATGAGATTGCAACACCTCATTATGAGGCCGTTGTTATGAGCCCTCAAAAGCATAATGCCTACGCTTTGCAATGGTTTTTAATTGCTGTTGCATGTGCTGTTGTGGCTATTTTTGCGAGTAAAAAAAGGACACATAATGAAAAATAATCCCCTTTTGTTGTTTGTGGGTTGCTGCGCTATCCCATTAATTTTGGCATATGGCGCATTAAAGTTTGATTGGTTGCCTACTGCAATTACTAATAATGGCGAGTTTTTAAGCCAAGAAATAAAACTTAAAAATTGGCCGCAAAATAATCCCAAACAATGGACTATCGCACTTAATTATTCAAACGAATGTAACACCCCATGCAGCGAACAACTCAATGCACTTAATAACTTATATGTGGCACTTGGTAAAAACCAAGGCAAGGTTGATATGGCTGTAATGGGAAGCCCCGACAATAAAAATCTACCATGGAAAATTATTACCGAGCAACAGAGTTTAAATCCTGCAAGTTTATATTTAATTGATCATATGGGGTTAGTGGTACTTGAATATCCCTTTAAGGTCGAGCCACAAGAAAACCGTTTAGTACAAAAAGGGCTATTAAAAGATCTAAAAAAATTACTTAACTATTCTCGTTCTAGCTAATTAAGTTCTCGTTCTAGCTAATTAAGTTGGAGTATCAGATGTATAAAAATTATAAAAACTTAGTATTAATAACAGGATTACTCGCTTTGATTGTAGTTGCTTTAGGTGCGTACACCCGCTTAAGTGATGCAGGATTAGGGTGCCCCGATTGGCCTGGTTGTTATGGCTTTTTAACGGTACCTAAGCATGAGGCTGACATAGCCTTAGCAACTCAAAGCTACCCCGATATGATGTTCGAAACCGCAAAAGCGTGGAAAGAAATGATTCATCGCTACTTTGCAGGTGCTTTAGGTTTACTTATTTTAGGTTTATTTGTGTTGGCTTTTTTAAAACGCCAATATCCAACTACGCCAGTTAAATTGCCTTTGGCTTTACTTCTACTAGTGGTATTTCAGGCTGCCCTTGGTATGTGGACAGTAACCATGAACCTTCAGCCGCTTATTGTAATGGGCCACTTATTAGGTGGCTTTAGTATTTTGTCACTTATAACGCTTTTATATTTACGGCTAACCGCAAAACCTATTATGGGTGGCGATAGCGGCGCAAAACGCTATTTTGGTTTAAGTTTAGTAGCGCTCAGTGTATTGATTATCCAAATTGCACTTGGTGGTTGGCTGGCTGCAAATTACGCCGCTCCTCATTGTAGTGGTTTGCCATTGTGTAATTACGCACAACCGTTTTCATTGAGTAGCGTATTTCAATTACCACTTGAGCACAGTAATTATGAATTTGGTGTGTTATCGCAGCAAGCGCGTATGTCTATTCATTTATTACACCGCATTTGGGCACTGGTTACTTGCATCGTTCTGGCGCTAATTATGTGGAAAATATACAGCCAAGCGTACTCTAAAAAAATTAAAAATTGCGTGGTGAGCGTATTGCTTACCCTGCTTTGCCAAATTAGCTTAGGGCTTATTTTAGTACATTGGCATATTCCGTTGGGAGTTGCACTGGCGCATAACTTGATGGCTGCCATACTATTATTAAGCATGGTTAGGTTGTGTTATTACCTAAAATCACGCACATAAAGGGGAAATATAATGGCACTTATAATTGATAAAAAAATACTGCTACCCGTTAATACTCAATCGCTAATTTCGCGTACTCATAATTTGCTGCAAGACTACTTAGCAATTAGTAAATTTAAAGTGGTAGCCATGCTGGTACTAACAGCTTGGGTTGGTTTAGCGCTGGCTCCTGATGTAGGGCGCGGTATGGCTGTACAGTTTATTAGCTTGTTAGGTATAGGGCTACTTTCTGCTGCTGCAGCGGTTATTAATCATGTGGTTGATAGTGAGATAGACTCAAAAATGGCAAGGACTCGTCATCGTCCTGTGGCTAAAGGGCGTTTAAGTAAAACACATGCGCTTAGTTTTGCAGCTGTTATTGGGGTTGCGGGTTTTATTATGCTAATGGTGTGGGCTAATACCTTAACCGCTATATTAACGTTATTTGCATTGGTAGGTTATGCATTTGTTTATACATCATTTTTAAAGCGTGCTACACCGCAAAATATTGTTATAGGTGGGTTGGCTGGCGCAATGCCTCCATTATTAGGTTGGGTGTCAGAAACAAACCAAATGGCAGCAGCCCCTTGGTTACTTGTAATGATAATATTTACCTGGACTCCGCCACACTTTTGGGCGCTGGCTATAGCGCGAAAAAGTGATTATGAACGCGCTAAAATTCCTATGTTACCAGTAACCCATGGAATCGACTTTTGTAAAACGTGCGTCGTTGCCTACTCTGTTTTACTCGCTGTAGTTTGCGTATTACCTTATTTAATTGGTATGTCTGGATTAATATATTTAATAGGTGCGTGTGTATTAAATGCAGTGTTTATATATAAAGCCGTCAAATTAAAAATTGCTGGAAATGATGAGACTGCAATGGACTTATTTCGTTTTTCGATTATTCATTTAATGGTACTCTTTGTAATCTTATTTATAGATAAATGGCTCACTTTATGAAGCAGTTATGGCTTGGATTAATTGTTGTTTTAGTTTTGTTTTTATCAGCATGTTCAAATGAAAATAGTCCACCAGATGTAGATGCATTAGTTTACGAAAATGCAAAGCCATTGTCTGATTTTACGCTAAACGATCAGCGCGGCGAATTAGTGACTAAGCAACAATTTTTAGGACAGTGGAATTTAGTATTTTTAGGCTACACAAGCTGCCCAGATATTTGTCCATTAACACTTGCTAAGTTAAATGCTGTTTATAAAAACTTACAAGCAGATTATCCGCTGCAAATTTGGTTTTTATCGGTTGATCCAAAACGCGATACACCAGCTAAACGAAAGCAATATATAGATTACTTTAATCCTGACTTTTTAGCTGTATCAGGGGAGCATAAACACCTTTTTCCTGTTGTTAGAGAGCTTGGTTTAATTTACGCCATTAGCGATAGTAGTGAATCAGAATATGCAGTTGATCATAGTGCTTCGGTCGCTATGGTTGATCAAAATGGAGCGGTTAGAGCTATTTTTAAACCAGAATTCAAACAAGGTAGTGTGCCATTAATTAATGCGACGACTTTAACGAAAGAGTTTAAAAAAATAGCCGATTACTACAAAAACTAGTTTTTACTTTTTACCAATTTGAAAGGAGCTTTAGGCTCCTTTTTTTGTTTTTTAACGACGATTTAAATTTAATTAAGCATTTTATGGCAATTTTAATAACTAGGGCTAAGCTTTTGTTATGAATTGAATTGACAGGGAATGCACCTACTAAATGCTAAAACTTCCAAGCGAACTTGCTATTACGCAAGTTGAAACACTACATCAAGATTTACTGCACGAACTCAATAGCAACGATGATATCTGTCTTGATATTAACGATGTGATTTCTGCTGATACTGCCTCAATTCAACTTTTATGCGCCTTACAAAAACACCTACTTACCATACAGCACAAAATCATTTGGGTAGGCAGTAGCGAGGCCTTAACGCATACAATCAATAAACTTGGCTTAAGCCAATACTTAACAACCGAAAGTAAAAGTTAGGGGTATATATGAAAAGAATTTTAGCGGTTGATGACTCAGCATCGATGCGTCAAATGGTGAGCTTTACATTAAAAACCGCAGGGTTTGATGTAACCGAAGCTAAAGATGGCAGTGAAGCTCTCGCTATTGCCAAGCAGCAAGACTTTGATGCCGTGATCTCAGATGTAAACATGCCAATAATGGATGGAATTACATTAATACGAGAGCTGCGTACTTTGCCTAGTTATAAATTTACACCATTACTGATGCTTACAACTGAGTCGGGTTTAGAAAAAAAAGTAGAAGGTAAAGCTGCTGGGGCAACAGGCTGGATTGTTAAACCATTTAATCCCGATCAGCTACTAGCGGTAATTAAAAAAGTTATTCGCTAAGGAGCGCAGTGTGAGTATAGATTTAAGTCAATTTTTTGAAGTTTTCTTTGAAGAGAGTTTTGAAGGCCTAGATACCATGGAGGCTGAGCTATTAAACTTAGTGCCAGGTGAGGAAGACTTAGAAACTATCAACACTATTTTTAGAGCTGCTCACTCAATAAAAGGAGGCAGTGGGACATTTGGTTTTAGCTCCGTTGCTGACTTTACTCATGTACTTGAAACATTACTAGATCAAATTCGCCAAGGTGAACGAGAGCTTAGTACCGAGCATGTTAATTTATTACTCAAAGCTGTGGATTGCTTACGCGCTTTACTTGCTGCACTTCAAGGTGAACAAGAGCCAGATTTAACCGAAGCAGATTTGTTAAAAGTACAATTTGAACATGTACTTGGAATGAAAAATGAAACACATGAGAATAAACCTCAAAGCTGTGAAGAGCAAACAAGTAGTAATACCTATCAAATAGACTTTAAACCTCATCATCATTTATTTAAAACAGGAAACGAGCCACTGTATATGATCAGTGAGCTTGAAGAGCTAGGTGAGTTAGAAACCACAGTATTTTACGATGAAGTTCCAGAAATCACCGATTTAAGTAGTGATGAATGTTTTTTACATTGGCGCTTTTTTTTAAGCACTAGCCATGATGAAAAGGCCATAAAAGAAGTGTTTGAATGGGTTGAAGACGATGCCGATATAAAAGTTGAATTATGTGGCGGCTTATTTGGCAATGATGAGCCAATACAACCTAATCAAGATGAGATACCTAAAGCTGTTGAGCTTGAAGAACCCGATTCAATAAAAGTAGCTGAGTTACCAAGTAAGCCACAGCAACCCGTTGCTAATAAAGATAAAAAACCTACAAGTGCACCAGAATCTACCTCTATACGTGTTGGCATTGATAAAGTTGATTCGTTAATAAATATGGTAGGTGAACTTGTTATTACACAAGCCATGCTAAATCAACTCAGCGAACAAGAAATCACACCAGCCACAATCACTTTACTACAAGAAGGCTTAGCACAACTTGCACATAATACGCGTGATTTACAAGAAAATGTGATGCGTATTCGTATGCTCCCAATTAATTTTGTATTTAGTCGTTTTCCTCGATTAGTGCGAGATATAGCGCAAAAGCTAAATAAGCAGGTTGAGCTAAAGCTGATTGGAGAGCAAACCGAGCTTGATAAAACAGTAATGGAAAAAATATCTGACCCTATGGTGCATTTAGTAAGAAACTCACTTGATCATGGGTTAGAGACTGTTGAGCAAAGACTGGCGGCAGGTAAAGATCCCGTTGGCACAGTAACCTTAAATGCATTTCATCAGGGTGGAAACATCGTTATTGAAATAATGGATGATGGGCAAGGGTTAAATACAAAAAAAATAAAAGAAAAAGCCATCGCTAACGAATTAATCTCAGCTGATAACCATCTCAGTGACGATGAAATAAATGAGCTTATTTTTATGCCCGGCTTTTCGACAATGGATGAGGTAAGTGACTTATCTGGTCGTGGAGTTGGGATGGATGTTGTTAAGCGAAATATCCAATCATTAAATGGCTCAGTGGAAGTAACCTCAGCGCCCGGTGTTGGTTCTACGTTTACTATTAGATTACCCCTTACTCTCGCTATTTTAGATGGGCAATTAGTTAAGGTGGCTCAGCATACTTATATTATTCCGCTCATTTCTATTGTGGAGTCACTGCAAATTGATATTGCAAAAGTGAGTCGAGTGGGTAAAAGCCTTGATGTATTGAGGCTTCGAGACGAATACATTCCTATATTAAGACTCTACGATATTTTTAATCATAAAAATGCTATTGAATCACTCGATAAAACGCTGCTTGTTGTTGTAGAAACAGATAACCAAAAGGTGGGTTTATTAGTTGATGATTTACTGTCTCAACAGCAGGTTGTTATTAAAAGTTTAGAGGCAAACTACCATAAAGTGGATGGCGTATCGGGTGCTACCATTTTAGGAGATGGGCGTGTATCGCTGATTGTGGATATTAGCGGCTTAATAAAGCTCTCAGGCTTAAAAAAGCCAGGTAGCCAAGAACTAACTATTGAAACGCAAGCCACTTTGGAGGCGTTATGAGCTCAGATCAAAGCCAGTTAAGTAACCAATTAAATCTTCAGCAACAGCAAGGTGTAAAACAGTTTTTAACTTTTATTATGGCTGATGAAGAATATGGCGTTGATATTTTAACAGTACAAGAAATTCGCAGTTGGGAAGAAATTACAGTACTGCCCAATGCACCTGAATTTGTAAAAGGCGTTATTAATTTACGCGGAACAATAGTGCCAATTATTGATTTACGGTTGCGCTTTGGATTACCAAGTGTCGACTATGGACCATTAACGGTGGTTATCGTTGTCAAAATAGAATTTGAACTAGGTAGTAAAATTATAGGTGTTGCTGTTGATGCCGTCTCTGATGTTTACAGTATTGCGGAGCAAGATGCGAAAGCGGTTCCTAGTTTGTCTGAATCGAGTAATTGTGAATATGTAGCTGGGTTGGTGAATGTTGGTGAAAAAATGGTAGCGCTAATTGACCTGCAAAAAACAATGAATATTTAGCAAATAGAAACTAAATGAATAATAAACTTAAAGGTGGTGATGAGCATGGGATGGTTTAGTAATCCAAAGCAGTCAAAATCAAGTAATGATTTAATTGTAGACGCATTGAATAAATCATTAGCGGTGATTGAATTTGAACCTAACGGAAAAATAATTACTGCAAATATGAATTTTCTAAACGCGATGGGCTATCGTCTTGAGGAGGTTCAAGGTCAGCATCACTCGATGTTTGTTGACCCAGATGAAGCTCAGGGCAACGATTATAAAAACTTTTGGCAACGCCTGCGTAATGGCGAGTTTATCTCAGATGAGTTTAAGCGTAATGCTAAAGGTGGAACTGAGGTATGGATCCAAGCAACTTATAACCCAATTGTTGATGAGCAAGGGCAAGTATTAAAAGTAGTTAAGTTTGCCACCGACGTGACTGAGCAAAAGTTAATAACAGCAGAAGCTTCAGGGCAAATTAGTGCTATAAGTAAATCTCAAGCGGTTATCGAATTTAATTTAGATGGCACTATTATTGATGCCAATGCTAACTTTTTAAATGCGCTTGGCTATCAACTTAGCGAGATTAAAGGCCAGCACCATAGGCTTTTTATTGATCCCGAACATGCAAATAGTATCGAATATAAAGAATTTTGGGCCAAACTAGGTCGCGGTGAATTTGATTCAGGGGAATATTTAAGAATAGGAAAGCAGGGTCAGGAGGTTTGGATTCAAGCATCTTATAATCCAATTTATGATATGAACGGCAAGCCGTTTAAAGTGATTAAATATGCATCTGATATTACTGAACAAAAAGAGCTTGAAAAGGCATCTCGCAAAGCAGCCGATTTAGCAAATGCGCTTAAAGTTTGCCAAGCAAACGTAATGATTGCTGATGAAAACCTTAAAATAGTATTTGTGAACGACCGTGTTCAGCAAATGCTAAAAGTCCGCGAAAAAGAATTACAAACCGTATTGCCAAGCTTTTCTGTTGATAATTTAATTGGCACCTGTGTTGATGATTTTCATAAGCGCCCTAATCATCAACGTGATTTATTAAAAAACCTAGATAAGCCCTATAAAGCCGAGCTACTGTTAGCTGGTGTCACTTTTACCTTGATTGCTTCACCTTGGATCAGTCAAGACGGAAAGCATTTAGGCACCATTGTTGAGTGGGAAGATAGAACCAATGAAGTTGCGCTTGAAAAAGAAATCGCTGAGCTTATTGGTGCTGCAGGTAATGGCGAATTAGATACAAGAGTTGCGGAAGATGGGAAGGAAGGGTTCTTTTTACGTTTGGCTCAAGGATTAAATAGCTTAGTTAAAATAGTTGATGATGCCGTTGCCGACACTGGCAATATGCTCGATGCGATGGCAAGTGGTGATTTATCAAAACGTATTGAAAAAGAATACAAAGGTTCATTTGATAAACTTAAACGCGACGCAAATGCTACGGCAGATAAATTAACAGAAGTGATTAATCGCATAAATTCATCGGCAACGTTAGTAGCCAGTGGTGCAGAAGAAATTTCTCAAGGTAATGCTGATTTAAGCCAACGTACAGAAGAGCAAGCCTCGTCACTTGAAGAAACAGCTTCAAGTATGGAGGAAATGACCAGTACCGTTCGTCAAAATGCTGATAACGCAAAAGTAGCAAACGACTTAGCAGAAGAAACCTGTGAAAAAGCAATTCAAGGTGGTGAAGTTGTTAATAGAGCAGTTACGAGCATGTCGGCAATTAATGAGTCGAGCAAAAAAATTGCAGATATTATCGGTGTAATAGACGAAATCGCGTTTCAAACGAACTTATTAGCGCTTAATGCCGCAGTGGAGGCAGCAAGAGCGGGTGAGCAAGGTCGAGGCTTTGCGGTTGTTGCAGGTGAGGTTCGTAACTTAGCGCAGCGCTCTGCGGGCGCAGCGAAAGAAATTAAAGAGTTAATACGAGATAGTGTAGGCAAAGTAGCTGATGGCTCTCAATTAGTTAATGAGTCGGGCGCTACACTTAAAGAGATTGTTGTGTCGGTGCAAAGAGTGACGCAAATGATTTCTGATATTACAGAGGCATCTGAAGAGCAAAGTGCAGGTATTGAACAAGTTAATAAAGCTATTTCTCAAATGGACGAAATGACGCAACAAAATGCCGCTCTAGTAGAGCAAGCCTCTGCTGCTGGTGAGTCTATGGCTGAGCAAGCTAATGAGATGCGCCGATTACTTAACTTTTTCTCAGTAGATCAGCAAGAGATGACAATGATGTCATCAACTATGCGAACCCCTGAACTATATCATAAGCCGCAAAGTCGTTTTGTGAGTAACAAGCCAAGGGGCGATAACTTTGTAGACTCAGCTGATGAGTGGGAAGAGTTTTAATATTTAGCCTTTTTATGCCTCGTCTAATAAATAGTTACAGCGAGGCACTACTTGTTAGCGTTAGGTTTAATTGAGAGCGAACAATGAAAGAGTTTTTGTGTACCGACCGCGACTTTAAGGAAATTGCCAGTTTAGTTTACAGCGCATGTGGAATTGTATTAGGGGATCATAAGCGAGAGATGGTTTATTCACGCTTAGCAAGACGTATTAGGGAGCGTAAATTAACTGATTTTAAAGCTTACTTAGAGTATCTGAATAGTCATAAAGACCAGGAGTTTGATGCCTTTATTAATGCAATAACAACGAACTTAACGTCTTTTTTTCGTGAAATACATCACTTTGAATTTATAAAATCTGAGCTTGTACCTGCTCTTTTAAAGGCAAATAAAAACAGTAAGCGAGTAAGAATCTGGTCTGCAGGTTGCTCCACAGGGGAAGAGCCTTACAGTTTGGCGATGACTTTAAATAACGCATTTCCGAGCAATTGGGATGTAAAAATACTAGCAACCGATTTAGATTCTAATGTATTGGCAAAAGCACAAAAAGGTATTTACACCGCAGCGAATGTTAATGGCTTAGATGACGTGCAACTTAAGCGTTGGTTTTTAAAAAGTAAAGACGGTGAAAACTATAAAGTTAGAGATAAACTAAAAGAGTCTATTTCTTTCAAGCGTTTAAACTTATTGCAAGACTGGCCAATGAAAGGATCATTTGATCTTATTTTATGTCGTAATGTTGTTATTTACTTTGATAAAGAAACAAAAGATCAGCTTTTTAAGCGCTACGCTAATATATTAAATGAACAAGGTTATTTGTTTTTAGGTCACTCAGAAAGTATGGGTAAAGAGCATTCACAATTCAAAAACTTAGGGAAAACTATGTACCAAAAGGGACAAAATGCACGCTGAGTTTAGGCCGGTATTACCTAACTTTGAACATATTAAACGATATTGGGATTCGGGCCGAGGTAGCGTTGTTGCTAAAGTACTTCCGGGTGAGTTTTATGTTTCTAAAAATAATGAACTGATCTCTACAGTTCTGGGTTCGTGTATTGCGGCTTGTGTATACGATGAAGTACTTGGTATTGGCGGGATGAATCACTTTATGTTACCAATTCAAAAGGGAGTAGAACTTAAAAATGCGCATAGTTTAAGTTGTCGCTACGGTAATTGGGCTATGGAGTATCTTATAAACGAAGTTTTAAAAAATGGCGCGTCTCGGTGTAACCTAAAAGTAAAACTTTTTGGCGGGGGGAAAATTATTAGTGCGATGACTGATATAGGGCTGGGTAATATTAGTTTTGCAGCAGCGTATATTAAAGAAGAGGCATTAAATCTAGTTGCCCATGATATGGGGGGCCCGTGGCCGCGAAAAATATTTTTTCATCCGAACACCGGTAAAGTTCACATGAAAAAACTTAAAAACCTACATAATAATACGATTGAAAAACGCGAAGTCCGTTACTTACAAAACCTTAAAAAGCAAGAAGTAGTAACCGATATAGAGCTGTTTTAGGAGTATGCATGATTAAAGTATTAATAATTGACGACTCCCCTTTAATTAGGCGTTTACTCACTGAAATATTACAACAAGCTAAAGACATTACAGTAGTGGGGAGCGCAGAGGACCCCTATGAAGCTCGCGAAATGATAAAAAAACTCAGTCCTGATGTATTAACGCTCGACGTAGAAATGCCAAAAATGGATGGTATTAGTTTTTTAAAAAACTTAATGCGATTAAGACCAATGCCAGTAGTGATGATTTCAACACTGACACAAAAAGGCTCTCCTATTACACTAGAAGCACTCGAATTAGGAGCTGTTGATTTTATAGCTAAGCCCACTAATAACGTAAGAGAGCAATTGAGCCAATATGCATCACTTGTCCAACAAAAGGTGCGAATAGCTGCTGGAGCAAGAGTAAGAAGCTATAAAAAAACGGTCGTCACAAACGAGCCTATTAATACTCATTCTCAGTTTTTACTTAATAAAGTAATAGCGATAGGTGCTTCAACGGGTGGTACTGAGGCTATTAAAGAAGTACTTATTAAAATGCCACAAAATTGCCCGCCCATTGTAATTACTCAGCATATTCCTCCTGTGTTTAGCGCCTCATTTGCTGAGCGAATGAATCGTACATGCACGATAAATGTGAAAGAGGCTGAACATGGCGATAAGCTTAGCACTGGCTGGGCTTATATAGCACCAGGTGGTTTTCATTTAAGTATTAAAAAGCGAGGTGTTAGCTTGTATTGCCAGCTTGATGATGGCGAGCCGGTCAACAGACATAAACCTGCGGTAGATGTGCTGTTTAACTCATTAGTTGAGACAGGAGCTAAAAACGTAGTTGCAGCCATACTAACAGGGATGGGGAGTGATGGCGCAAAAGGGTTACTTGCACTAAAACAAAACGGAGCACATACCTTGGCTCAAGATGAGTATTCGTCTGTGGTATGGGGTATGCCTAAAGCAGCTGCTGAGCTAAATGCAGCTGACGAGATAGTTGCGCTGGATAAAATAACCCAGCGGCTTTTACATCAGGCCGTTAAGGTTTAGGCGCTTCAATTACCCAAGGCTGCGAAAACCAAAAGTAATCACCAGGGCTTGAAATAGAAGGGGCCGTGCAATTAAAACGAGAACGCCCTTTATTAAGCACCTTTGGTGAGGTGATTTCGACAGTATTTTTAGTTATCCATTTTAAATCTGCTTGGCCTACGCTTGATACATAACAGGCAAATTGGCTCTTATGAAAATCACCCATCTTAAATTCAATTGTGAGCGTGGGTGGATTTTGCTGTGTAACGCTATCTTGATAAGTTAAATTGGTGATATTAAACGCGCGTGAGTTAAGCTTAGTAATAAGGGTTTCTAGCTTGCTGTAAAAGCCTGATGCAGGAAAACGCGGCAAGCGGCTAAAATTAGAATCTTTATTTACAGCGCCTGAGTGCTGGCCAATACCTACAAAGCCAAGCTCTGTCACGAGTGCTTGCAGCTCGTTATTAAACTCACCATACGGGTATGCTAAGTATTTATAGTTGTGGCCTATTTCTTCTTTTATGCGCTTTTGAGAGTTAAGAATATCTTGCTTAATACGTGATTGCCATTGTGCATCGGTTTCGTTTTCAAGCTTAAGGTGTAAGTAATCATGTTGTCCGCTATGATTGGCTATTAATGCCCCTTTTTTAGATAATTCTTTGAGCTTATCCCACCCCATTACGTAACTCATACCTTCGTCTATTAATTTAGGATTTACAAAGATAGTGTACGGGTAGCCAAACTTTTCTAAAATAGGTGCGGCTTGTTCATAGTTATTGTTATAACCATCATCAAAGGTGATGGCGAGTGTTTTATCAGGTAAAGTTTCACCTTGTTGAAGCGCGCTAATTAACTCATTAAGAGGAATAACGTTAAAGTTGTGCTCTTTTAAATAGCTTAAATGCTCCGTAAATGTATTTGCGCTAACGCTCGTGACAGCGGGTAGGGTTTCACTAACATGATGATACTGTAAAATAATGGCTGCTTGAGCCCGCACAGATATACTAATGAGGATAAATAACACTAAATGAAACAATTTCTTATACATAATAAGGCACACCATAAAAGCTTGCTGTTGTTAGCGGGTCCGATGATACTATCAAATATCACAGTGCCGTTGTTAGGAATTGTTGATACTGCTGTAATTGGGCACTTAGGAAGCGCTCATTACTTAGCTGGAATTGCCCTTGGCTCTGCAGTTATATCTATTTTATTTTGGCTTGCTGGTTTTTTAAGAATGAGCACCACGGGACTCGTGGCACAAGCATACGGAAAAAACGATTTAACCCAACTTGCCGCCTTACTTAAACGAAGCCTATTGCTTGCAAGCGCAGTGGCCGTGCTATTAATTGTGTTATCCCCATTAATAAAGCACGCTATAGCTTACCTCTCCGCAGCCAATGGCGACGTACTTAACCAAGCTTATCAGTATTTTAGCATTCGTATTTTTAGTGCTCCAGCAGCATTATGTAATTTAGTGTTACTGGGTTGGATGCTTGGTGTGCATTATGGTCGAGGTCCATTTTATTTATTACTCGTCACTAATATCGTTAATATAGTGCTCGATATTTATTTTGTTGTTTATTTAGATTGGGCAGTTGCAGGCGCTGCATGGGCGTCACTTATTGCTGACTATACAGCACTAGTATTTGCACTGTTTTTAGTGGCTAAACTAGCTAAAAAACAAGACATTGATCTAAATGTACCGAATTGGTTGAGTATTAGCAAAATGGCTGAATTATTGAGTTTGAATAGAGATATATTTATTCGCTCTTTAATACTGCAATTATGCTTTAGTTTTATGACATTTTACGCGGCGCGTATAGGCGAAACTACACTCGCCGCTAATGCTGTCTTACTTAATTTTTTAATGTTGGTGAGCTTTGCTCTTGATGGCGTTGCTTACGCCTCTGAGGCAAAAGTAGGGCAAGCGAAAGGCCAAGGAAGTGTTAAAAACATAGAGCTGTGGGTTAAGATAAGCGTATTTTGGGGTATGCTTTTTGGTGTGTTATATAGCCTATTTTTTGCATTATTTGGCAACACCATAATCAAGCTTTTAACCAATGTCCCAGAGGTTATTCAAGAGGCAACGCATTATTTACCATGGATAGTAGTATTACCAATTTTGGCCATGAGTTGCTTTTTGTTTGATGGTGTTTTTGTAGGGCTTACGCGAGCAAAGAACATGCGTAACAGTATGATACTTTCAGCTGGAGTTGGCTTTTTTGGTGTGTTTTGGGTGTTTATAGACTTGCAAAATAACGGGTTATGGCTGGCTATGAGCTGTTTTATGTTAATGCGCGGGGTTACATTAATAATTAAATATCACCACTTAAAAATAAATAATCAGCTATTAGATTAAATAAATGGTTTATTTCCAGAGATCGGGGTCATGGTGTTTAGGGCCCATATCTTTTAAAACTTGTGAAAAACGATTGGCAAAAATACCGCAGTAGCCCCAACCGGCAAAAAATAATGCGGGGAGTAAAATTATAACGCCAATTATTTGTAAGCTGTAGTGGGTGTAATACCCAATAGATATGAATATCACGGCTAGCACAAACAGTGCTAAGCCGCGAAAAAAGCGCTTTAAGCTCAGCTTAGGATTGCTCCCTAAGCGATAGATAAGCTGCTTTAGCATTTACAAGGCCTAATAGTAAGAGTGATCGCCCGCTTCGTGTTCTGTTATATCAGCAACACCGGTGATTTCTTCAAACTTAGCTATCATTTCTTTTTCAATGCCTTCTTTTAGTGTTACATCGATCATAGAACAACCATTACAACCACCACCAAACTGAAGTATAGCTATACCTGCAGCTGTAATCTCAACAAGGCTTACTTGACCACCGTGGTTAGCAAGTTGTGGATTTACTTCGGTTTCTAGCATGTGCTGTACACGTTCGTTTAACGATGCATCGTCACCTATTTTACGCGCCTTTGCATTTGGTGCTTTTAGCGTTAACTGAGTACCCATTTTGTCGGTAACAAAATCGATTTCAGCTTCTTCTAAAAATGGAGCACTTTCTGCATCTACAACGGCATCAAAACCGTTAAAGTTTAGGCGAATATCGCTCGCTTCTACAGCGTCTTCTGGACAATAAGACACACCACATTCCGCTTGTGATGAACCAGGGTTTACAACAAACACACGAATATTGGTTTGTTGTGATTGATCTGCTAATAGTTTAGCAAAATGCGCTTGCGCTGTTTCGGAAATAGAAATCATAAAACCATCTATACTTGACTAAATTACTCGGATACTGCGTATCATACTCCGCTCATCGTGTTGCGGCTAGTGTTGAGCGTAAAAAGTTGGCATCTATTTTAAGCAATGGTAGCGTGCAAACAACGAACATTTTTTGAGTGATTTATATGCGTTTGGTATTAACATTAATGGTGGTGTTGCTTAGCTTTTCAAGTGTAGCTAAGCCACTTTCGTATTATTTTGAACAAGATGTAAAATTTGACCCTTCAATTCCTACTCCTGAGCAAGTACTCGGTTACGAAGTAGGAGAGTGGCACGTGAGACACGATCAGCTCGTACGTTATATGGAAATACTTGCTGATAAAAGCGACCGTATAAATTTTGAAGTGATTGGCCGCACACATGAACAACGCCCCCTTGTCATGCTAACAATTACAGCAGCTGATAAGTTATCAAGCATAGAGCAGACACGCCAAGCTCACTTAGCACGCTTAAGTAACGATGGATCAGATGCTAATTCTACAAAGCAGCCTGCCGTTGTATGGATGGGGTATAGTGTGCATGGTAATGAGTCATCAGGTAGTAACTCATCTTTGCTGGTGGCATATTACTTAGCTGCTGCACAAGGTGCTGAAATAGATGAGTTATTAAACAACACGGTTATTTTACTCGACCCTTCGCTTAATCCTGACGGACTTGCTCGTTTTGCTAACTGGGCCAACAGTAACCGAGGTATGAACTTATCAAGCGACCCTAAAACCCGTGAACATGTTGAAAACTGGCCAAGTAGTCGTACCAATCATTACTGGTTTGATTTAAATCGTGACTGGTTATTACTACAACATCCTGAATCGCGCTCGCGTATTGCTAAATTTCATCAGTGGAAACCAAATGTCTTAACCGATTTTCATGAAATGGGACCAAACAGCAGTTACTTTTTTCAGCCAGGTATTCCTAGTCGTAAGCATCCTATAACACCGGATGAAAATGTAACGTTAACTAAAGCGATTGCTAACTATCACGCAAAAACGTTAGATGAAAACAACGCACTGTACTTTACTGAAGAAAGCTTTGACGACTTCTATTACGGTAAAGGTTCAACCTATCCCGATGTAAATGGTGGCATAGGCATTTTATTTGAGCAAGCAAGTTCTCGCGGGCATATCCAAGACACTATAAATGGACCTTTGAGCTTTCCCTTTACTATTAAAAATCAACTATTAACGAGTTTATCTACCTTTAAAGCCGCTGTTGATAACCGCCAAGCATTACTTGATTACCAAGCTAAGTTTTATAATCAAGCTACTGATTTAGCCAGTGATGAAAGCTTTGAAGGTTATGTTATTGAGGGCGCGGATGACAACACTCGTATTAAAGATTTTTTAGGGTTGTTGAAACAGCATCAAATAGATGCTTTTTCGCTTACTAAATCACTCAAGGCAAATGGCAACAACTATACAACCAATAGCTACTTTGTGCCCTTAGCCCAGCCACAGTACCGCCTAATAAAAGCTATTTTTAGCGAGCAAAAAAACTTTGCTGATAACACCTTTTATGACGTATCTGGCTGGACTTTAGCGCATGCGTTTAACTTACCTTTTGCAAAAGTAAAAAGCAGTTGGGGTTTAGAGGTTGCAAGTACACCGTGGCAAAAAGCGGTAAAACCTTCTTTTGCTTCACTTGAGCAAGGCTATGCGTTTGGCTTTTCGTGGGATGATTACCTAGCACCTAAAATGCTAAACAGCCTTTTAAAGCAAGGTATTAAAGCGCGTGTAGCGCTAAGCCCATTAACAGCCAAATCAAACTCAAGTGAAGTAAGCTTTGATGCTGGTAGTATTATTGTGCCAGCAGGCTTACAAACGAATAATGATTGGGTTGGAATATTAAATAAAGCACAAAACGAGTTTGGAATTGCAATCAAGCCTATTAACTCAGGTCTTACAAGCAAAGGAGCCGATTTAGGGTCTCGTACAATGGCGGTTGTTAGCGAGCCAAAAGTATTATTGGTAGGTGGTAAAGGCGTAAGCCAGTACGAAGCTGGGGAAGTATGGTACTACCTCGATCGCTTTGTAGGTGTTGCGCCAACAATTGTTGAAATGGAGCGTTTAAACTCTATTGAACTCAGTAATTACAGCCATATAGTACTTGCTCATGGTAACTACAACAGCTTATCTGATACCGACAAAGTGGCTATAAAAAGCTGGGTAAGAAAAGGCGGCGTTATTTGGGGTCACAAAGGCGGCGCTAAATTTTTAGCTGATCAGCAATTACTCAAAGCAAGCTATCTATCAAGACAAGATGTAGCGAGTGCATTTAAAACGACAGGTTTAAGTTATGGCGATAAGGACCATTTAGCAGGACGTCAACGCATTGCAGGAGCTATTTTTAATACTAATGTAGATTTAACTCACCCACTTACATTTTCACTTAAACGCAATACATTGCCCGTATTCAAAAACAGTACTTGGTTGCTAGAAGCTTCCGATGCACCGTTTGTAAATGTACTTACCTATACTAAAAAGCCATTGTTAGCGGGTTTTACCGATGCTGTTAATGTTGAGCAAGTTGCTGGTGGCGCTGGCTTAATTGCGCACTCATATGGACGAGGTACAGTAATAGGCATGACCGACGATCCTGTATTTAGGGGTTACTGGTATGGGACTAGTCGACTACTAAGCAATGCGTTATTTTTTGGTCATACGTTTCGTGCAAATGGCGAATAATACCAATTAGCTTAATTAAGTAATCTATTTTGAGGATGGAAAAACGTGTTGATAGCTAGGCAAAAAATTCGCTAATTAGTTGTTCTAGGCAATTGCTCTACCTTCTGCATCCATGCAGTCGTAAATGAGAATTTTTTAACACAGGTAGCGACACGTTTAGCCCCGCAAAATGATTAAGTATTATTGCGGATTGGTTTAATACTTTTTAATAATTAAATAGGCGTTAAGCAAGTTGTAAAAGCCCACACTTGTTTAGCGCCTGCTTGTTTTAGTGCACTAGTAGCTGCGTTTAATGTTGCCCCTGTCGTCATCACATCATCAACAATAGCGACTGTTTTACCGGCCATGTCTTGTGTACAAATAAAGGCATTTTTTAAGTTTCTTATACGCTTTGCTTTGGATAGCTCCGACTGAGCTTGTGTTTTTTTATCGCGAATAAGAACATTACTTAGTGGGGCGTAATTAGCTAAACAGGGTTGCCAAACTTGGCTTACCTGATTAAATCCACGAGTAATAAAGCGGCTTTTATGAAGAGGTAAAATAATAAAGGTATCTGGCAAGTTAGGGCTTTGCTCAAAAAACTGCGTTAACTGTTTTTGTATAATTTGCTGCAATGCCTTTTTATAATGAATTTGATTATTAAATTTTAGCCTTTTAAGCCAATGCTCAAAGGGAGGCTGATAAAAAGCGCATGCAAATAATTTATCAAACTCGCAATTAGGAAACATCTCAATAATATCAGGTCGATGCAATAAACTCGTATGCTTACTAAAATCAAACAATGGTAAATCTTCAAGGCAATAATCACATAGCCCTAAAGAGGTCGCAATCGAGTTTTGACACTGCACGCAATAAGAGGGAAATAACCAATTTAAAACGGCTTGTTTCACAGACTCGCTCCTTGCATTGCAATCGCCTTTCTAAACGTTATGATGAGCCTAAGTTTGGTAAAGGTTAGGCAAATATGCAAAATGAGTTAGTGTTATTACATGGTTGGGGAATGAATCAGGGCGTATGGCAGTTAGTACAGCCAGAACTTGAGTTTTTATATTCAGGAAATGTACGTAGCCATGACCTACCTGGGTTTGGTAATAGCGATGTGTGCCCAAGCCCTTATACTTTGCATGATGCAGCAGAAATTTTGAGTAAGCAATTAAAGCCGAAGAGCATTTTAATGGGATGGTCGTTAGGTGGATTATTTGCACTTTATATTGCGAAGCATTGGCCTGAAAAGGTATCTAAAGTTATTTTAATAGCATCGACTCCTTTTTTTGCAGAGGCAGATAATTGGCCTGGAATAAAAGCGAATGTATTGGCGCAGTTTAAAGAGCAGTTAGTTAATCATCGAGAAAAAACAATAGAGCGCTTTTTAGCTATTCAAGCAATGGGTAGCGAGTCGGCGCGTGATGATATAAAGCAGCTTAAACAATTGCTAAATCAGTACAGCGCACCCCAAAGCGATGCCCTGAGTGCTGGTTTAGATATTTTACAAAACGACGATTTACGTGACTTATTTACTCATTGCCCAGTCCCTATTAGAGGAGTATTTGGCCGGCTTGATGCTTTAGTACCTTATAAAGCTATTAGCAAAATGTCAGCACTAAATACTGAGTTTGAATATGAAGTACTAGATAAAGCATCCCATGCACCATTTATTTCTCATAAAAGTGAGTTTTTATCTGTCGTTAAATCAATGCTTTAAAATAGAGCTAAGAATAGCGCTGTTTAAAGCTTTATTTTGAGCAGAACCTGAGCGATAATTAAACAATGTTTATTTGGTGGAGGTTTTAATATGCCAATCGGATCAGTATTTAATAGTGGTATAGAAGGGTTTAACCGAGCTAGCCAAGGTATTGAAAAAGCCAGTGCTGAGATTAACCGTGCCAGTATAGAACAACAAGATGACGCGCAATTAGCGCAGCAACGTCAGCTTACGGCAGCACGCCCTGAAGAAGCGATTACTGCACCAGTAGCACAACCAGCTCGTGTTGATGAAGCGCTTGTTAACTTAAAAGTTGAAGAGTTTAATGCCAAGGCAAATACGCAATCAATTCAAACGGCCGATGATGTACTTGGCACGTTAATCGATATTAAAGTTTAGTATTATGAATATTGTCACGCCATTTCCGTCTATCAATATAAACACCGCAAATGTTTATACGGAAACCGCACGGCGTGACAACCAACTACGCGAAGTTATTCCGGCTCCCGCATCTAGTAGCGCAAGTAATACAGAAACCAAAGCGCAAAGTGATGCTGAAAAAGCAAAATTGCCAGGCAGTAGCGATGGTGCGACGTATAACGCAACGGGAAAAATAGCAGACGAAAAGTCAGTTCAGCAGCGCGATGGAAACTCAGAAAATCCTGAGGGCACTGAGCAAGAAAGTGAAGCAATTGAGAAAAAAGAATCTGAGCAAGAAGAGCTGCAATTAGAACAAGAACAACAACAAATTACAGAGCTAAAAGCACGGGATACTGAAGTACGAATACACGAACAAGCACACGCTTCTGTAGGCGGGCAATATGCTGGCTCGCCAAGCTATGAATACCAACGTGGCCCAAATGGTACTAACTACGCAGTTGGCGGAGAAGTACAAATAGATGTATCAGAGATTCCGGGTGACCCGCAAGCGACTATAGACAAAATGCAAACAGTACGCGCTGCCGCATTAGCGCCTGCAGAGCCTTCGGGAGCTGATCGCTCTATTGCCGCAGATGCTACGCAAAAGCTAGCAGCGGCTCAAGCTGAGCTTGCACAACCTGAAAAAGAAGACGACGAAGACGCAAAAAGTAAACTTGAAGCATCATTCTCTAGCGATGAAAGCAGCGATACAAAAACAGCTAAAAGTGACGAGCAAACACGTGATGCCGATGTTGAAGCACGGGCGGGGCGTATTGCTAACTTTTATCAAATGGCTACATCGCCAGCGAGCCAAAGTAGTTTTTCAGCGTTAAGTTAATAATTAGCAAAACATAACCACAAAAAAACCGCTTACGCGGTTTTTTTCGTTTTAGCTTAGTTGCACAAGTATTATTTTTTTACTTTAGCATTAGCGAACGCATCGGCAAATGCATTGCCCATTAACGCATTACCGTTGTCACGTTTAGGCTTTGCAGCGCGAGGTTGCGAATTATTAGCACGTGCTTGTGGCTTTTGCGTAGCTGGAGCTGCTGACTTATTACTTGTGTCAATATCGTCATCTAAGCGCATAGTAAAGCTTATGCGTTTACGTGCAGCGTCTACTTCAACAACTTTAACCTTTACAATATCACCAGCTTTAACAACTTCACGCGGATCTGATATAAATTTATTCGTGATTGCTGAAATATGCACTAAACCATCTTGGTGAACACCTACATCAACAAACGCACCAAAATTAGCAACGTTTGAAACCACGCCTTCTAAAATCATACCTGGTTTTAGGTCACTAATTTTTTCAACACCGGCTTTAAACTCAGCTGTTTTAAATTCAGGTCGAGGATCTCGACCAGGTTTATCAAGCTCAGTGATAATGTCGGTAACGGTTGGTAAGCCAAACTTTTCGTCAGTGTAATCGTTAGCAGCAAGTTTAGTTAAAAAGTCGCTGTTACCAATTAGGTTACTGACATCTACGCTATTACGTTCACAAATGCGTTTAACAACAGGATAAGCTTCAGGGTGAACTGATGAGTTATCTAGTGGATCGCTACCATTGTTAATACGTAAAAAACCAGCCGCTTGTTCAAATGCTTTTGGCCCTAAACGCTCAACCTTTTTAAGCTCACTACGTTTAGTAAATGTGCCGTTAGCATCGCGATAATTAACGATATTTTGCGCTAATGTTTTGTTTAAACCAGATACGCGTGTAAGTAAGGGTACCGAGGCCATGTTTAAATCTACGCCTACTGAGTTTACACAGTCTTCAACTACTGAAATAAGGCTCTGGCCTAATTGGCTTTGCGATACATCATGTTGGTATTGGCCAACACCAATTGATTTTGGCTCAATTTTAACAAGTTCAGCAAGAGGATCTTGAAGGCGGCGTGCAATAGAGACAGCCCCTCGTATAGAAACATCTAAACCTGGAAATTCATTAGCTGCAAATTCAGAAGCTGAGTAAACCGATGCACCCGCTTCGCTAACCATAATTTTACTAAGCTTAAGTTCGCTGTTTGCTTTGATAAGCTCAGCAACCAACTTATCTGATTCGCGTGATGCAGTACCGTTACCAATCGCAATTAGCTCAACTTTATGCTGACGGCAAAGTTGCTCTAACGTACGCACTGATTTATCCCAATGATTTTGTGGTGCATGAGGGAAAATAGTTTGTGTAGCTAGTAATTTACCTGTGCTATCAACAACGGCAATCTTACAGCCAGTACGAAGGCCTGGATCAAGACCTAAAGTAGTACGAGGGCCTGCAGGTGCAGCCATTAATAAATCTTTTAAGTTTTTAGCAAATACATCTATTGCACCGGCTTCTGCTTTTTCGCGCATTGCTGCAAAAAACTCATTCTCTAGGTGTAACCCTAGCTTAACTTTCCACGCCCATTGAACAACGTTTAATAACCAAGGACTTGCCGCTTTATATTTAATATCTAAACGGTAATGCTCAGCAATCATGTTTGCACATAATTGTGCTGAATTTTCTGCACTAGGCTCTGGGTTTATATTTAACTGAAGTACACCTTCATTTCGAGCTCTAAGCATTGCAAGCGCACGGTGAGAAGGTACTTTTTTAAGAAGTTCTTGATGCTCAAAGTAATCACGGTATTTTGCACCGGCTTGCTCTTGGCCTTTAATCACAGTACTTTCAATTGCGCCATTTTGGCTAATGTGGCTTCTAAATTTAGCAAGTAATTTTGCGTCTTCAGCAAAGCGTTCCATTAAGATGAATTTAGCGCCTTCAAGTACCGCTTTTGTATCTGCAAAACCTTTTTCAGCACTTACAAACTGTTCCGCTTGTTGCTCTGGGTCAAGGTTAGCATCTTTAAATAGTGCATCTGCAAGAGGCTCTAAACCAGCTTCAATTGCTATTTGGCCTTTAGTGCGGCGCTTAGCTTTATATGGTAGGTACAAATCTTCAAGTTCTGTTTTACTTTGTGCATTGGTTATATCGGCACTTAGCTCTGGCGTTAATTTATTTTGCGATTCGATTGTCGATAAAATAAAACTACGGCGCTCTTCTAGTTCACGTAAATACGATAAACGCTGCTCTAAAAGGCGTAATTGGGTGTCGTCTAGGCCGCCTGTAACTTCTTTTCTGTAGCGGGCAATAAAAGGAACAGTTGCGCCTTCATCAAGTAACTTTGTTGCAGCAACAACCTGTTGCTGCTGTGCGTTTAACTCACCGGCTAAACGTGCAGAGATATCGCTCATGCAAAAACCTTTTTATACAATAAAATAAGACCAGAAGCGTGTTACTGGCGCTGTTAATTGCTTGAATAATATCACAGGAGGTAGTAATGAAAAGCTCTTAAAGCAAGCTATTTTACTTGCTTTAAGATGGTTGGGTCGGGAGCAAATCAATTCAACTAAAAGAGCGCCCTAGTGAGGGTGCTCAATGTTTTCTAATACCTCACTGAAAGAGTGAGCAATAGGTGAGATATGTACAGGAATATGTAATGTTTTAGCTATTTGGCGAGCTGAAATTAAACCACAAATTTCGTTACTCGCTGTTGTAACTAATAAAAACATTGTGCCCTGATGCTCCATCGTTTGCAGCGCATCACCAATGCATGCGTAGCTTAAGCTTTGCATACTTACACCTGTAAGGCGGCTAACTGGTGTCATAATGTCACGTAAGCTTACTTCGCTTCGTTGCATATTTAAGCGCTCTGCAATAATAGTAATTTTAGAGCTTTGTAAATCGGCGCTAGAAACTAGGCCAATTAATTTTTGGTGTTCGTCTGTTACTAAAACAAAGTCAGATTGTTGTGCACTTACTTGTTTAAGTGCCTCTGTAATCGTTGTTCCATGCTCTGCACGAATAGGTGTTTTTTGAGTAAAGTTATTCACCATTTTTAGCGCTGGAGAAGATAAATCGATTAATGGTTGATCATCTGCAAATGTGCTAGCAATAACGCCATGAGAAATATTTTGGGTACGTAATTCTTTAAAGTTAGACATAGTAGTCACCTTAGTAGTTATAAAATTTAATTAAGTTGTAAAATAATGAATTAAATTAAATAGCTAGGTGGTCCGCGTTGGTATGCAGTGCTAAAAGGTCTGTTTAGATTAGCGCTCTTATAAAAAGAACCTACGACATTAGGAAGTGGTTGAGGCGACCTAAAGGTAATAGTGTTAACGTGAGAGTCCACGTCAAAATCGAGGTTTGCTTGGTCAGGAATATCACAAGTAATAAAGTGATTAGATAGTTTAGCGTTATCAAGGTTTACGTCAGTGTTGCTGGCATGCAGCGTCAAACTTACACTCATTAAAAGTGCAAACAATACGGCATTACTAAATATGCGCTGTACCATGTTTGACATAATCACGACCTTAATTAACTGCTTTCAAATTAAACAAATCAACTTGAATAATTCAGTTATAGCTTATTGCTTTAATTTACACAATCAAAAGTTAACATGATCTGAATCAAAACTTTTTATTTCTTTTTTTGGTAATCGATACTGTTTACATACCACTGCTTTTTTCCTTGAGGTGTGGTCACTTCAAATTCGTCATCTACTTGTTTTTTAATCAACGCACGCGCCATAGGTGAGTCTATTGATATGTAATCTTTACGGTCGTAAATTTCATCAGGACCTACAATTCTGAACTTTTTAACTTCACCTTCTTCGTTTTCAATTTCAACCCATGCACCAAAAAATACTTTTCCATCTTGCACGGGAGAGTAGTCAATAATTTTTAAATCAGGTATGCGTTTGCGTAAGTAGCGTACCCGGCGGTCAATTTGGCGCAGCAATCGCTTGTTATATTGATAGTCTGCGTTCTCAGAGCGATCTCCGAGGCTGGCTGCCCAGCTTACTATTTTTGTTACTTCTGGGCGTTTTACGTTCCATAGTTGATCGTGTTCTTGTTGTAATTGCAAGTAACCTTCGCGGGTAACTAAATTTGTTTTCATGGTGAATTCTTTATTAACTCTAATGGTGTGCACGTTATTAAATTTGCCAAAATTTGTCGAGCGTAAAATTTAATAAAGTACGAGTAAGGAAGCTTTGAAATGTTCAGTAACAATCTAAGCAAGTAATTAGTTTTTGATTATTAAGTTTTTCATTTATATTAACTAGTAATTGGATATAAAAATAAGAAAGAGATTATGGGACACGAGACCACAAAAGTATTAGTTGTTGATGACGATATGCGCTTACGCAGTTTGCTTGAACGTTACTTAGTAGAGCAAGGCTTTATTGTTAGAACCGCAGGAAACTCGGAGCAAATGGATAGACTCCTAGAGCGTGAAAACTTTCACTTAATGGTTCTCGATTTAATGCTTCCAGGCGAGGATGGTTTATCTATTTGCCGCCGACTACGCCAAAAAGAAAATGAAATTCCTATTGTTATGCTTACTGCAAAGGGCGACGAAGTAGACCGTATTATTGGTCTTGAACTTGGCGCTGACGATTACATTCCAAAACCATTTAATCCACGTGAGCTACTTGCGCGCATAAAAGCAATTTTACGCCGCCGCGCAAAAGAAGTGCCAGGTGCTCCAGCTGCTGAAGAAAACTTAATCGCTTTTGGTAAATTTACGCTTAATTTAGCAACGCGCGAAATGAGTGAAGGGAATAAAACAATATCGCTTACCAGTGGTGAGTTTGCAGTGCTTAAAGCGCTTGTTTCGCATCCGCGTGAGCCACTTAGCCGCGATAAGCTAATGAACTTAGCGCGTGGCCGCGATTACAGTGCGCTTGAGCGAAGTATTGATGTGCAAGTATCGCGACTTCGCCGCATGATTGAAGTAGATGCTGCTAATCCTCGATATATTCAAACCGTTTGGGGTTTGGGCTATGTGTTTGTTCCCGATGGTGAAAAGTAATATTTATGGGCATGTTTCCGCGAAGTGCTTTTGGGCAAACTGTTTTTTTAGTGGCGGCTTTGCTGCTAATAAATCAAATAGTCTCTTATGTTACGGTTAGTTTTTATGTTGTAAAACCAACTATTGAGCAAGTTAACTTGATGCTTGCTAAGCAAATTAAAACGGTATTTATTGACTGGGAAGATGGCGTTGAAATAAACGACGAAGTATCTGCGAAGTTTTTTGAAATTACCGGCATTGAAGTAATGACGCAGCGCGAAGCAATGCGTCAAGGGCTTGGACAAAGCCGCGAATATTCTATGCTATCGCGCAGCATGACTGAGCAACTTGGTGGTTATTCTCGTGTACGTATTAGCCAAACTGATCCATTAATTTATTGGGTTGAAGCACCGCAAGCGCCAGGTTATTGGGTAAAAGTACCGCTTAAAGGCTTTAAAGAGAATAACTTAGAGTTTTTAACTTTTTACTTATCAAGTATTGGCTTTTTAAGTGTGCTGGGTGGGTGGTTGTTTGCAAGGCACCTTAATAGGCCATTAAAAGCACTGCAACAAGCTGCAGTAAAAGTAGGCAAAGGCGATTTTTCTACCAAATTAGAAGAAGAAGGCTCAACAGAAGTAATAGAAGTAACGCGCGCGTTTAATCAAATGTCGCGCGGAATTGCCGCACTTGAAAACGACCGCCGTTTACTAATGGCTGGTGTATCGCATGATTTACGTACGCCGCTTACGCGTATCCGTTTAGCCACCGAAATGATGGTTGATGAAGATGACTATCTTCGTGAAGGTATTATTTACGATATAGAAGATATGAACGGGATTATCGATCAGTTTATTGAGTATTTACGCCACCATAAACGTGAAGAACTAAGTTGCGAAGATATAAATGCTTTAGTTGCCGAGGTTGTTAATTCTGAGCTTCAGCATCAACGTACTATTACGTTTAAAAGTAATCCAAATATAGGCAATATACCCTTAAGCTCTGTGGCTATTAAACGTGTAATTACCAACATGATTGGTAATGCGCTGCGTTATTCTGAAGGCGATGTTGAAGTACTTAGTTACTTTAATTCAAACAAAAAATATGTAATTATCGCTGTAAACGATAGTGGTCCTGGGATCCCTGAAAACGAATTAGAGTCTGTGTTTGAGCCCTTTAAGCAAGGCGATGCTGCACGTGGCAGTGAAGGTAGTGGCTTAGGCCTTGCCATTATTAAACGCATTGTTGATATGCACGACGGTAAAGTAAAACTAGAAAACCGCCCAGAAGGCGGTTTAAGTGCACAAGTATATTTGCCAATCAAGGTATCAACTCCTGCACAATAAATGCAGGGGTTTTATTGTATTAAAGTGCTTTAAAACGAATAGCTGTACCGCCACTGGTGGCCAGTTTAAGCGTAAGTTTATCGTTTGCAGTTACAATACGTTTTTCGATAGCTATATCGTACGGATTGTTTTTCCACTCTGCGTTTTTACCATCTTTATAAATTTGTGCTTCAAACTTCTTGCCTTGCTCTAAAAAGTCGAGTTTCACCTCAATAGTTCTAGCTTTCTCGTCAGTAACAGCACCTAGGTACCAATCGTTTCCTGAGTATTTAGTGCTTTTACGTTCTTTACGGGCAAATACAATAAAGTCGCCTACTTCGCCATCAAGGGCAATACTTTGCTGCCAATCTGTTGGTACGTCTTGAATAAATTGAAATGCGTCGGGCTTAGCCAAATAGTTTTTAGGTAAGTCGGCAGCCATTTGAATTGGGCTATACAACACAACATAAAGTGCAAGTTGTTTGGCAAGTGTAGTTTGTGGGCGGTTTGTATCGCCTCCTAAACCATTAAAGCTCATATCAAAAATACCTGGCGTAAAATCCATCGGCCCAGATAGCATGCGGGTAAAAGCAAGCATTGGTACATGCTCTGGTGGGTTAGGTGGTGAACCCCATGCATTGTATTCTTGTCCGCGAGCGCCTTCGCGCGCAATCCAGTTTGGATAAGTACGGCGCAGGCCTGTATCTTTAATTGGCTCGTGAGTGTTAATGCTAATTTTATGTTTAGCTGCAAGTTTTACGTTATAAAGGTATTCGTTAACCATAAACTGGCCGTCATGCCATTCGTGGCGAGCAATACCGTTTTTGTCTATACGTTTTATATTTCCGCCATCGGCTACATAACCTGTTTTTACTTGGCTGACGTTTGATTTTTCGTAAAGTGTAAAGGCATCTTCCATTTGGTCTCGGTAGTTGCTTACATTGCCTGATGTTTCGTGATGGCCAATGAGCTGTACGCCTTTTTCTTTGCCGTATTGAGTCAGCGCTGCTATATCAAAATCATCGTACGGTTTGGTAAAGTTAAATACATCGCCATTAAAGTACCAATCGCCATCCCAGCCAATATTCCAGCCTTCAACGAGTACGCCATCAAAACCATACTGCGCTGCAAAATCCATATAGTATTTTGTGGTTTGCGTAGTGGCGCCGTGTTTTTTACCGCTACCCCAAGTTTGCGTGTTTATATGCATACCCCACCAAATACCGACGTATTTGCCAGGTTTAACCCACGACACGTCACCGAGTTTATTAGGCTCGTTTAAATTTAGTATTATATCTGAATTAACTAGGCCAACAGCGCTGTCGGCTATTTGAATGGTGCGCCATGGTGTTTTAAAAGCGCCTTGCTTTTTAACGGCAATACCATCTGACCAAGGGGTTAAGTCTGCTGTAAATGTGCCTGGACGGCGCTGATTAAGCACCATACCCGCGTAATCAACAAGAGCGGCTTCATGAATACTAATATGAGTACCGTCACTTGTTTTAAACGTAAATGGTGTGTGAGCTAGTGGAGCTTCGTTAAGTGGAGTAGTGTTGTAAACATATTCGTAGCGGTTCCAGCCACGAGCAGGTATCCACCATGCTGCTGCATCATGGCTATTGTTTATTGCAAACTCAGTCAGCTCTTTGGTTATTTCTGTATGTTCGAAGCCGGTTTGTTGTGGCACTTCGTATCTAAAACCTACACCACTATCAAATGCTTTAAATCGAATAGTGTAGGTACCTTTATTTGGCTCGTTTTTTGTAAAGGTAACGGCTACTTCGTTATATTCGTCAACAACGTTTTGGCGTTCGCCCCAAGGTTGTTGCCACTGCGAGTTAACGCTTTGTTGTTCAATGCTTTTAATTTTAAAACCGTCGCTAAAGGCCGCTTGTGTTTTAAATTCAAACCCCAGTAAAGATTTGTTTATAACCGCTTTGTTTTTAAATTTTATTGCGTAGCTTGGCGTGTTGTTTTCGTCAGAGATGCTTACTGTTATTTGTGTGTCTGGCGATTTTAGCTCTACAGTTTGTCCGTAGCTATTACTAGCAAAGGCTAAAAGCACAAGTGCAGGGATTCTCATGGTGTGTCCTTAGATGAGTCGGTGGTGACATCTAAGGATAATGACTGTTGATGATTAATACGACTGCCTACATACGTATTCAATGTTTTAAAAAATAGAAAGAATTTAGTGGTTTAATCGGTCTATAATGTAAACAAATTGATAATAGCGACAAGAAAATGATAAAAAGCTTACTTTGTGTATTTTTACTAAGTGTTAGTACTGGAGTTTTTGCAGCAAATATAACAATTAAAAATGCTAATAATGGCCCATTACCTAATGCTGTTGTGTGGCTAACTGCAGGAGACTCCTCTAGCATTATTCCTCCAGAAGCACCTTATGCGATGACCCAGCAAAATCGAGAATTTAAGCCGCGTATTTTAGTTGTCCCACAAAATGCAAAGGTAGAGTTTCCGAATGCGGACTCAATCATGCATCATGTTTATTCATTTTCTAAAGCTAAAACATTTGAATTAAAGCTATATAAGGAGCACCCAAAAGCGCCCATTACTTTTGATCAAACAGGGGTTGTTGAGCTTGGCTGTAATATTCATGATTGGATGTTAGGTTATATTGTGGTGGTCGATAGTACTATTTTTGCAATCACTGATGAAAATGGTCATGTTGATTTAAATGCCAATGTAGGCGAATACACGTTAAGTGTTTGGCATTCTGGGTTTAGTGATATTAGTAAGGTTGAATCTCAAACTATTACTGTGGCGACTAACCCGATCAATTATAAAGTAAAGCAGGAAATTGCGGAGCAAATTGACTTTGCAACGGATGAATTTGATGACTATTAATCGTTTAACGAGGCTGATATTTTTAGCCGGTGCTTTATGTTTTAGTAATGCATTGTATGCACAAGTAAAAGGCTTGATACAAATTAGAGCCGTGCAGGGTGACGATACACGTAGCTTCCAAGAGGGCGGCCTTGGGCTATATCGGCACGATACTAAAAGCGACGAACTTATTTTATCCCAAGGTATTTTAGATTTTAATGTTGATTTAGCATCTAGTTGGTCGGCTCATGGGGTGTTAAATGCGAATCAAGATCCTGACGTTGGCCTTGGTTTTACGCAAGCTTATATAAAGTATCAGCCGCTATCTAACAGCAACTATAAATGGCATGTGCGTGTAGGGGGCTTTTATCCACTTATGTCGCTTGAAAACCCTGATATAGGATGGACTTCTCCTTATAACTATACAAACTCAGCTATTAATAGCTGGATAGGCGAGGAAGTACGCACTGTTGGCGCAGAGGTAACTATTAAGCGCCCAGCAAAACGTTTTAACAGCGCTCATAGCTTTAGTTTTGTAGGTGCTACATTTAAAGGCAATGACCCTGCCGGTACTTTACTTGCTTGGCGTGGTTTTGCATTACACGATAGGCAAACTACATTTAACGAAAGTGTTAAATTTGCGCCTGTAGCGGCATTAAATACGTATGAATTACGCTGGCAAGCTAATCAGGTTTTACCGTTTGAAGAAGTAGACGGACGTTTTGGCTATTACGCTGGCGTACACTGGGATTACTTAAAAAAATCACAATTTCGAATTTATTATTACAACAATAATGGCGACCCAACCACGCTTAATATTAGTACAGGGCAGTATGCTTGGGATACTCGCTTTACAAGCGCCGCTTGGCTTTATAAGTTTAATAGTAAAACCCGCTTTATAGCACAGGTGCTCAATGGTAAAACCGAAATGGGCGCTAATGCTTTAATAGATAATGCCTTTTACAGCCATTATTTAATGTTAAGCCATAAAGAAGGCAAGCATCGAGTTTCTGTACGCTACGATTACTTTAAAGTGACAGATAACGACACTACTGCGTTTGATCCTAATGCAAGCAATGGGGAAGGTTTAACCGCAACATGGCGCTACCAGCTCACTAATAAACTACAAATAGGGGTTGAAGGTTCTGCACTTAAAAGTGTTGCAAAAAATAGAGAGCCAATTGGATTTAATGAACGAATCTCGCAGCAGCAAATAATGCTAAACGCTCAATGGCGATTTTAGGTTTTATAAACTATATTTATTATCAAAAAGGTAGGTATTAAATATGGTTTTTTTTGGAGTAAGTAATGAATTTGAATAGTATCCGCGTCAAAGTCTCTTTTCCTATTGTTATTTTAGGTATTGCTATCTTGTCGTTAATTATTGGGTATTCATACTTAATTAACTTACAAAAAAATGCATTAGATGTGCAATCGGATAAATTTATTAAGGCTGTGTCTCTTGCTTTGAGTGCCGACAGGGATTTGTATCAAGCAAAGGTTGCTGAGTTAAATTTAGTCGCACATAACGACAATAAAGAAGCTTATTTGCAAGAGCATAAAGAAAATGCTGAGCAAGTAACGCAAAGGTTAGAGCAGTACTTAGCTTTGTTATCGGACTATCCAAAAGCTATAAATGGGCTTCGCGGTTTTGATGGTGCTTATAATACTTGGTTAAACGCTTCACTGGCCTATATGAATGATAAAACAAATCTAAAAAAACAGTCTCAATCAGAAAAAGCATTTAACGAATTAAGAGCTACGCTTGATCAAGCTGGTGAATTAGCAGAGCAAACATCGGTTGAAGAAGTTCAAAAACTATCAGACACAATTGCTTCAACTAAGTTAACTATGCTTATTTTTGTCATATTAATTTTATTAGTGGCGTGTTGGTTTAGTTACCTTATTCCTAAGCAATTAACACAGCAAATTAACTATGTAACTTCTCGTATTAACGATATAGCCTCTGGTGATGGCGATTTAACTGGCAGGATCTCTATAACGTCTAAAGATGAGTTTTCTGAACTTGCAACGCAGTTCAATCGTTTTCTCGACAACTTACAGCAATTAATTCGCGATATTTTAGAGCAATCAAAAGAACTAAGTGAATTAGGAGGTGAGTTAAGTCAGGTTGCAAATAAAAACAATGCTGTAAATCAAACGCTCAGCCAAGCCTCTGAGTCAATAGTAAGTGCAGTGCATGAGATGAGTGTAGCAAGTAGAGAAGTTGCAGGTGTTGCTCAGCAATCATCAACAGAAGCTGATAAATCGTTAAATTTAGCTCAGCAAGGACTAACAGCGGTTGCGCACTCTAGTTCTCGTATTATTTCTTTGTCGCAAAATATGGAGCAAGCTATGGCGCGCTCTACAGAGCTACAACAAAGTTCTGATAACATTGCCAAAGTACTTGAGGTTATTCGTGCAATTGCAGAGCAAACAAATCTGCTGGCGCTTAATGCTGCTATTGAAGCCGCGCGAGCTGGTGAATATGGCAGAGGTTTTGCTGTGGTAGCAGATGAAGTAAGAACATTGGCTACACGCACGCAAGTAAGCACAAACGATATTCAAAAAATGATAGAGCAATTTGCAACGAGCGTAGAACAATCAATTAAAGCGATAGATGAAGGTAAGCAATTTGCAGATGATGCGGTTGGTTCGTTTAGTCAAACTAATGATGTGCTTAATGCAATGCAAAGCTCGTCTACTAAAGTAAATGATATGGCGATGCAAACAGCGCAAGCGACTGAAGAGCAGACAACGGTTGCAGATGAAATAAGTCAAAACCTATCATCATTAAACGATCAAACTTTAGAAGGGGGGGCGCTTGCTCGAACTACTGAGGATGTATCTAAAAAAATGGAACAATTGACTGATGAGCTAAATCACTTAGTGCATCGATTTAAAGTTTAAATAAACTGATTATTTGGTTAGATAGCTCTTTAAGGTTTTGAAATATAACTGTACTTATGTTGTTTGCCAGCTCGAGTTCAGTTTGAATCGTCATTATAAAAATAAAAAGGGACTTTAAAAGTCCCTTTTTTAATGCAATTTTAACCTTGAGAAGTCAACAAAGCCTAAAGTGAATTAGTATTATTTTTTATCAAAAGCGCGTTTCATGTAGTTAGGTGTAGCGAGTGCACCATGATGAATACCGCTGTTGTAGTATTCACTTTGCTCAGCTATTTGTGCTGCGCCGTCTTCTCTAAAACCGTCAAATGCTTGTGATTTACGTGCAAGTGTTACCGACCATAAACCGCTTGGGTAAATTGGTTGCGGGAATGGCAGTGTTTGTAAATCGTTAAAGCCTACGCTTAGCATTGCTTCGCGCATTTCAACTAATAATGGCATATGCATAAGAGGTGATTCGCTTTGTTGTACTAAAACACCACCTGGGCGCAGTGCATCTAAACAGCTTGTGTAAAACGCATGATTAAATAAACCTTCACCTGGACCCACCGGATCGGTGCCATCAACAATAACCACGTCGATAGATTCGCCAGCGGCTTCGCGCATGTATTTAATACCGTCGTCAAACATAACCGTTGCACGGGCGTCGTTGTTAGATTCACAAAGCTCTGGGAAGTATTTTAACGACATTTGCGTTACTACTTCGTCTATATCTATTTGCGTTACAGTTTCTACGCCTGGGTGTTTTAATACTTCGCGTAAAGTACCGCAGTCGCCGCCGCCAATAATAACGACGTTTTTAGGGTTTGGGTGCGCTAAAAGTGCAGGGTGGCTGATCATCTCATGATAAAAGAAGTTTTCGCGGGTTGTTACCATAGTACACCCGTCGATGATCATTAAATTACCAAAGTCTGTGGTTTCAAACATTTCTACCTTTTGAAAAGGAGACTGTTTTTCATCTAACTTTTTATTAATACGTAATGAAAATGCGCTGCCATCGCGGTCGCTAATTTCAGTAAACCACTTACTTTGATCTAAATTTGCCATAGTTACTATTACACTTTTTTAGGTTGAGTATGAAAAAGGGGCAATTCTGCCAGTGCTTGGCGTTTTGCTCAATGACATTTTAACTGATTTGACGAATAAAGTTAGTTAGGAGTGAGTGAAAGTTCAATTTTTGTTAGCCTAGTGGATAGTGACGTATTAAAATGCGCCTTTATACCTAATTGACTAAAGAAGAGTTGCCATGACCTGGGGTTTAGAAACAGCACGCGCCACTTATAACGTTGCTCATTGGAGTGATGGTTATTTTGATATTAACGCACAAGGCGAACTGGTGGCTTACCCAGATGGCGACCAAACAAAACCGGCCATTTCTTTAACGCAATTAACTGAGCAGTTTAAACAACAAGGTTTAACGTTGCCGGTTTTAGTGCGCTTTACCGATATTTTAAAAAATCGTGTAGACACACTTACTAATGCGTTTACGCAAGCGCGAGCAAATCGTGAATATAATGGCAAATACACCTGTGTTTACCCAATTAAAGTAAATCAGCAACGCTCTGTAGTAAGTAAGCTATTAGCGCATCCAAGCGGGCTTGTTGGCCTAGAAGCAGGCTCAAAGCCAGAACTTATGGCTATTTTGGGCGTAGCAAAAGAGCCAATCACTATTGTGTGTAACGGCTATAAAGACAGTGAGTTTTTACGCTTAGCATGTATTGGTCAAGCAATGGGCCACAGCGTAAAAATTGTGGTAGAGAAGCTTTCAGAACTAACCACACTACTTGAAGAAATAGACAACCTAGGCATAGAACCTGCTATTGGTATTCGCATTCGCCTAAACTCAGTAGGCAAAGGCAAGTGGCAAAACACGGGCGGCGAAAAAGGTAAGTTTGGTTTAACGGCAGGCCAAGTACTAAGTGCTGTTGAAGTGCTGAAAAAGCATAATAAGCTGCACTTAATGCAAATGGTGCATTTTCATATTGGTTCTCAAATTGCCAACATTCGTGATATTCACCGTGCTTTGCGTGAATGTGCACGCCACTTTGCTGAGCTTACACAATTAAACGTACCGTTAAACACCGTTGATGTAGGAGGCGGCTTAGGCGTTGATTACGAGGGCTCAGGCTCACGCAGTGCGTGTTCAATGAATTACACCGTAGAAGAGTACGCGCGTAATGTAGTGAATGCATTTGCAGAGGTGTGCGATCAGCATAACCTTACGCATCCGGCCATTATCACCGAATCGGGGCGCGCTTTAACCGCTCACCATGCGGTATTAATTACCGATGTAATTGACGTAGAAAAAGCGCCCAATCATTTAAATCCAGAGCCACCGCTTGAAAATAGCGCGTTAGTGCTTGATGAAATGTGGCAGTGTTTACAGCGTTTAAACCCGCGTATGGCACTTGAGATTTATCACGACGCTATGCACTTATTTAGCGAAGCGCACGATCAGTACGTTCATGGCTTAGTAAGCATGCTAGAGTGGGCGAAAATAGAGCAGCTTTACTTTACTATTTTACATCGTGTACGTGCATCGCTTAGTAATAACGCGCGCGCGCACCGTGAAGTCCTCGACGATTTAAACGAAAAGCTTGCCGATAAACTCTTTGTTAACTTTTCATTATTTCAGTCATTGCCTGATGTATGGGGTATTCAGCAGTTGTTTCCGGTTATGCCAATCGAAAACTTAACTCAACCATTGACTCAGCGCGCGATTATTCAAGATATTACCTGTGACTCTGACGGGCAAATCCGTGAATACGTTGAAGGTGCTGGTATCGAAACTAGCTTACCCATTCCAGAATATAAACATGGCGAGCAATACCATATTGCGATGTTTATGGTGGGTGCATATCAAGAAATTTTAGGCGATTTACATAACCTATTTGGTGACACTGATTCAGTGCATGTAGAGCTTAACGATGAAGGTTATGTGTTAACCAATGCTATAAAAGGTGATAGCGTTAAGGATGTATTAAAGTTTGTTGACTATGATAGCGCCATTTTAGCTGACAACTTTGCGTACCAAGTTAATAAGCTTGATGTATCAGCGCAGTGTAAAGAAGGTTACTTAGCTGAGCTTAATGCAGGCCTTGAAGGCTATACCTATTTTGAAGATTAATTTGTAAGCAACTGAAAGCGCAGTATTAGTGGCTGCGCAATGTTTAAAGGAATGGAAGTAATGTCAGTTATTCGCAGTGTATTTAGTATTATTTTTTACACAATAAACACACTTTTTTGGTTTGTGCCTATTTTTGTTTGTGGGCTTATAAAGCTTATCCCTATTAAGCCTTTACAAAAGCTTATGAGCTGGGCAGCTAAGCAATTTGCAACTATTTGGGTTACCTTTAATAGCTTAAATCAAAAGTTATTTACGCCAACTAAACTTAATGTAACTGGCCTTGAAGACCTTAAACTAAAGGATTGGTACCTAGTAATAGCAAATCACCAAAGCTGGGTCGATATTTTAGTATTACAACGTGTGTTTAATCGAAAAATTCCATTTTTAAACTTCTTTTTGAAAAAAGAGCTTATTTACGTGCCTATTTTAGGTTTGTGTTGGTGGGCGCTTGATTTTCCGTTTATGACTCGCACGAGCAAAAGCCAATTAAAAAAGAATCCAAAGTTGCGTGGCAAAGATTTAGAAACCACGAGTAAAGCGTGTGAAAAATTTAAAGAAATGCCAGTAACCGTAGTTAACTTTGTAGAAGGCACTCGTTTTACTACGCAAAAGCATGCGCGTCAAAATAGCCCGTTCCCACATTTATTAAAACCAAAAGCGGGCGGGATTGCTTTTGTAATGCAAGCAATGGGCGAGCAAATTACTAAAGTGGTTAACGTAACAATTCACTACCCTGATGGCATTCCTACTTTTATGGATTTTGCTGGTGGTAAGGTAAAAAATATCAACGTACACGTGGAAGTAAGGCCGGTAAGCGAAGAACTTATTGGTGACTACACAGGTGATTCTGAATTTAGAGTTCGCTTTCAAAGCGAGTTAAACCGCTTATGGGAAAACAAAGAGCAAACACTGCAATCGCTCGAAAAAACCATAAGTAAAAGGTAAAAATATGAGCTTACAGTTATGCTAAAAAAGTGGTTACCCAATTGGCTTAACGGCTTAATTGTAGGCTGCGTATTGTTTTCTAACATGATATTTTTTGGCTCGCTAGTATTTGTACTGGGCCTTATTAAGTTATTACTGCCTTTGCCTGTGGTTAACTCTATATTACACAGCGCTTACCGAGGTTGGTGTAACGGCAACCGTTTAGGGCTTTGGTTAGGTTGCCCTAATATTGTGGTTGATATAAGTGGCGACTTAAACTCAAAAAGTTGGTATTTACTTATTTGTAACCACGCGAGTTGGTTAGATATAACCGTACTTAGCTCATTACATGCATTGCCTGCCCCTAAGTTCTTTTTAAAAGACGGGTTAAAATACATGCCTTTTATTGGGACTGGTGCGTGGGCTATGGGTATGCCGTTTATGAAACGGGTAAGCAAAGCGCAACTAGCTAAAAACCCAAAGTTGAAAGGATTAGATGTAGAGCGCACCAAGCGTAGCTGTCGTAATTTTCGTCATCATCCTACTACCATCATTAATTTTGTTGAAGGTACACGCTATACGCCAGCCAAACATAATCTGCAACAAAGTCCTTTTAAGTATTTATTAAAGCCTAAAGCTGGCGGCATCGCTTTTGCGCTTGAAGTATTAGCCAACCAATTTGATGCCATGCTTAATACAAGTTTAGTGTATAGCGGTAAAACAGATCATGTTTGTCGTAACTTGTTAAAAGGTGAGCTAGATTCTATTTATGTTTCAATAAACGTAACGCCCATTAATAAAAGCATGCAGGGCAGCTATCAAAGCGATGACGTATTTAAAGTTAATTTTCAACATTATGTGAATGAGCTATGGGTTGCTAAAGATCAGCAGCTTGCCGACATTTATGCTCAACAAGATTTACCTGAACCACAAATCAGTAAGGAAATTGAAACACTATGACCAACACCCACCTACAGGAATTAATTGCTCCTTGGTTTGAAAAAGTACCCGACGCGGATTTTCTTAGCTCAATCACCGCAGTCTCGATAGGGATCTTTTCTTTATTAATTGTTTACTTATTTACTCGTAGGTTAATGTTACCTGGCATTCAAAAAATAGTGACGAGGCTTTCCCCTGAGCGAATTGGTGCGCTTTCGCCTATGCTCAATAAGCTAAATAAACGTATTGCAGGAATGCTTTGCTGCGTATTGTTTTTAGCTACATTTGATAGTGTATACCCAGTTAACGAAATAGCAGCAGAAATACTAAAAACGATAGGACAAGCTTTACTCATTATTTATGCAGGGTTCATTTTTAGTAGTATTGTGAGCATTGCGGGTACTATTTATAACCAGTTAGAGTTTGCCCGCGAAGTACCCATTCAAGGCTTAATTCAGGTTGTTAAGCTAATAACCTTTATTGTGTGTGCAATTTTAATTGTGAGCATTTTTCTTGAGAAGTCACCTACTTATATTCTCTCTGGCTTTGGTGCTATTGCTGCCGTTACGTTATTAGTATTTAAAGACACTATTTTAGGCTTTGTAGCCAGTATTCAAATAGCAGCAAACCGTTTAGTAACCTATGGTGATTGGATTCAAGTAGAAAACTACGGCGCCGATGGCGAAGTAATTGATTTGGGTTTAAACACTGTAAAGGTACGTAACTGGGATAACACCATAACAACTATTCCAACTTATATGTTGGTAGCGGGTTCATTTAAAAACTGGCGCGGCATGCAAGAGTCGGGCGGTAGGCGTATTAAACGTTCACTTAACATAGATATGCACAGTATTTGTTTAGTGGGTGATGAGTTTAGAAAACAAATTGATGCGGCTATTCCGCTGCACGACTATATTCGAGTGACGACATTACCTGCTCAGGTTTCTAATTTAGGGCTGTTTCGTCGTTATGCAGAAGGCTATTTAAAACAGCACAGTAAAATTAATACGTCGCTTACGTTAATGGTACGAGAGCTACAACCACTTAATCATGGTTTGCCTATTGAATTTTATTGCTTTAGTGAAGATAAACGCTGGATTTCGTACGAGCACTTACAAGCCGAAATAATGGATCATTTGCTTGCGGTATTACCTGTGTTTGGGCTTAGGGCGTATCAAAGTGTTAGTGGGCAGTTAAGCCCTCCTAACGAGCAACAAACAGATAAGCCAACATTTAGAGTGATGGCAAATAGTGTTGTAAAAGACCCACAGTAATAAACAAAGCTAAGAGCCACCAAATAGGCGGCTTTTTAAATTGCAGCCATGCAAATACAATTATTACTAACGCAACTTGCCAAAGACTATGCACAGCTGATGTCCAGATTGGCGAATACAATGCGGCCGCTAAAAAACCGACTACCGATGCATTAAGCGCCGCTATTGAACTTGCAAAACGTGGCTTACTTGCCAAATTAATCCAACTCTTCTGAAACGCCAGTATAAGTAAAAAACCAGGCATAAATATAAGCAGTGTAGCTATAAGGGCACCCACTAAAGGTTGCTCAGTAGTAAGTTGTGCGCCTAAGTAAGTAGCAATAGTAAACATTGGCCCTGGCACTGCCTGTGCACTCGCGTAAGCACTTAAAAACTGATCATCACTCAATGCTGGTACGCCAGCTTGAAGTACCGGCAGTACTACGTGTCCGCCGCCAAACACCATTGCACCCGCTTGGTAAAAAGGGGTAAACAAAGCAAACTCATGCCCTAGTGGAATAAAGCTAACCCCAAGTAAGAGCGCAAATAACCCCAGTGCAATCCAATTAATATTACTGTTTTTACTGCTAACATCGTCTGCTACTGTGCCAAGTTTTAATAAAGGCCATATAGCACCTACTGTTGCAGCAGTGATTAAAATCGCTATTTGAGTTCCCATCATTGGAAATAACACCAAGGCAAGTGTACTCATTATCGCAAGTAACTTAAGCGCAGCACTTGTACAAAAGCTTTTAGCCATACTAAGTGTTGCATCAGCGACTATAACAACGGCAAATAACTTTAAGCCTGCAATAATTGCAAAGTAAACAGCGTCAAACTGATGGGCACTAGCCGCAAGCAGCACCATTATTAAAAACGAAGGCAAGGTAAAGCCTACAAAAGCAGCTATACCACCCAGTACTCCTGCACGCTCAACACCAATAGCAAAACTAACTTGGCTAGAGCCTGGCCCTGGTAATGCTTGGCTTAAACTAATAAGTTGTGCGTAACGCGTGTTAGTTAGCCAATTTAACGAGTCTACAAAGTGGCGCTTAAAATAGCCTAAATGCGCAGCGGGGCCACCAAAACTCATGCACCCTAGTAAAAAAAATTGTCTAAAAATAGCAATTAACATTGCGCCAATATCCTTTGTAAAATTCATTAAATTGTCACAGCGTAGTATGACATTTTTATTAAAACGGCACATTAGTTTGAGGTCTGTTTAACAATCATGCAAGATGCGCTGCTTTTAACACTCTCTTCATAGTTTGTTCATACATGTATTTGCATACTCTTGCTAAATTCTTAATGAATAGGGTATCACCATGACTTTAACTAAATCACTTTTAAGCGTAACCGTAGTAGCTGTATTACTTTCTGGTTGTGAAATGAATAACACCGGCAAAGGTGCGGCTATTGGCGCAGCAGCGGGTGGCGTATTAGGTAAAGCAACAAGTAACCATAAAGATAAGCGTATTTTTATAGGCGCTGCTATCGGCGCACTAGCTGGCGCTGCAGTGGGTAACTACATGGATAAGCAAGAAGAAGCATTTCGTGATGAACTTGCAGGCTCTGGTGTTGAAGTTGTACGTGAAGGAGATAACTTGCGTTTAGTTATGCCATCTAATATTACGTTTGCGACCGACCAATCTTATATTTCGTCTGGCTTTAACGATACCTTAGATGCTATTGCTAAAGTGATGAACAAATACGAAAAAACGTACCTAAGTATTGAAGGCCACACAGATAGCACAGGTAAAGACAGCTATAACATGAACCTATCGCGTGAACGTGCTCAAAGCGTTAAAAACTACTTAGTGAATCAGCAGATTATGGCTGAGCGTGTAAGTACTATGGGTTATGGCGAAACACGTCCAATTGCGACTAACGATAGTGCAAATGGCCGTGCTCAAAACCGCCGTGTAGAAATTCAAATAGTGCCAAACACAGAAGAATAATTAGTCTTTATTAAACTGTAATTCACACAGTTTTTGATACAACGGGTTACTTGCTACTAATTCTTGGTGGGTACCCGTTGCTATAATATCTCCATTTTCCATTACCACAATCACATCGGCATGTTTAACCGTTGCCAGCCTATGGGCAATAATAAGCGTTGTTCTATTTTGCATTAGATGCTCAAGCGCTGCTTGTACATGGTGCTCACTTTGCGCATCGAGTGCGCTGGTGGCTTCATCAAGAAGGAGTATTTCAGGGTCTTTTAAAATAGCGCGTGCCAGTACAATACGCTGCTTTTGCCCACCCGATAACCTCACACCTTGCTCACCTAAAAAACTGTTATAACCTTGCGGTAATTGTTTAATAAATTCATCAGCATGGGCATGTTTGGCAGCGGCATATACTTGCTCGTCACTTGCATTTGGGTTGCCGTAGCGAATGTTATGCATTACATCGGAGCTAAACAAAATAGGGTTTTGCGCGACCATACCCATTTTACCTCTGAGGGTATTAAGCGATAATTCTTTAATGTTTATATCTTTAAATTTAATGGCTCCGCTAGCCGGATCGTAAAAGCGCTGTAGTAATTCAAATAAGGTTGTTTTACCTGCGCCAGAAGGGCCAACAATAGCCACAGTTTGGCCTTGAAGTATATTTAAACTTATTTTATTAAGTGCGCTTACGTCTGGGCGAGAAGGGTAGTTAAAGCTTATATTCTCAAGCGTAATAGCAGGGCTGTTACTATTTTTTAGTAAGTTACTATCTTGTGGATTTAGTGGGTTTTCTATCTCACTTTTAACAGCAAGTAACTCAAGTAATCTTGCAGCTGCGCCTGCTGCGCGTTGTAGTTCGCCATATACTTCAGCAACGGTTGCCACCGACATTGCCACCATAATAGCGTAAAACACAAAGGCTCCTAGCTCACCGCCGCTCATGGTGCCTGCAAGTACGTCATTACCACCTACCCATAACATAGCGCTAATGGCACTAAAGGTTAAAAAAATCACCACGGCTATTAAAAATGAACGTTGCTTAATACGTTTTTTAGCCACGTTAAAGGCTTTTTCGGTCTCGAGCGCAAAGGCATGTTGCTCTTGCTCTTCATAGCTATAGCTTTGCACTACTTTAATATTTTGTATGATTTCTCCGGCATAGGTACTTATATCGGCTATGGCATCTTGGCTAGAGCTTGCAAGTTTGCGCACCTTTTTACCAAATATCATCATGGGAACAAGTACCAGTGGTACACAGGCTACAACCACTAAAGTAAGTTTTAAATTAGTGAACAACAGCATAGCTAAGCCACCAATCAACATAAGTACACTGCGCAGCGCCATAGAAAAAGATGAACCGATAATTGATTGCAGTAATGTGGTGTCGGTGGTTAAACGCGACATAAGCTCGCCACTGCGGTTTTCTTCAAAATAGCTAGGGTGCAGCGTTACAATACGATTAAATACGGCTTTTCGAATATCGTTACTGACTCGTTCGCCAATCCACGACATTAAATAAAAACGGCTAAAGGTACCTATCGCTAACAAGCTGATTAAACCAAAAAGTACTAATACGGCCTGCTGTAATTGGGCCTTTGATCCTGCAATAAAGCCATGATCAATAACAAATTTAACACCTTGCCCTAATGACAAGTTAACGCCTGCGGTAACTAATAACGCAGCTAGGGCGGCTACTACCATCCATTTGTACGGTTTAATAAACGCAAAAACAGGTAATAAACTGCTAAACGCAGCTTTTTCGGATGCAGAGGTGTTTTTTGACATAGTGGATTCTTTTTAAAGGTTAAGGTATAGATATGGCACTAAGATAATAAAAATCAATACTCTTAAATATTAGCATCAATAAGGAAACGTTATGACTACTGCAACCGTAAGTGGAGAATTTAATGTAAATCTAGCGCCAATAGAAGGCTACGCAAGCGGCCAAAATGGTATTAACTTAGGGCGTATGTCGATAGATAAAACATTTAGTGGTGTGCTTAATGCTACCAGCCAGGGCGAAATGCTAAGCGCCATGACACCTACGCAAGGCAGCGCCGGTTATGTTGCCATAGAGCAAGTGATAGGTGAGCTTGACGGCAAAAAAGGCAGTTTTGTACTGCAGCATTTTGGCACGATGGATAAAGGGCAAGACAGCCTAATTTTAAATGTAATACCCGATTCAGGCACTAATGAGCTAGAAGGGTTAACTGGCAGTATGAAAATACGTATTGAGCAAGGAATTCACTACTACGATTTTGAATACACTTTATAAAGTACACAAGGACTAAAATGCAAAAAGTAATCGAATTTAGAAAGACCCGTTTTTTGGGTGGGGTAGATATAGTCGCACTGAATGACCGCATACAGGAATTAAACCAAGATGGCTGGAAAGTAATAAACGCAGTGCCCTTGGCAGGTTTTTATGGGCAAGTGCACGGTTATACATTACTTATTGAAACTGACGAGCTTTAAATGACATTTACAGTATGGTTAAGCCTAGCGGCTATTTGTATGATGGGCGCGATGTCGCCAGGACCAAGTTTAGCGGTGGTTTTAAAGCACTCACTTAACGGTAGTATGAAAAACGGTATGCTTGCCGCGCTCAGTCATGGTACTGGCGTTGGCTTGTATGCCGGTGCATCGTTATTGGGGTTAGGCGCTTTAATGACGCAGTTTCCAACTGTTTATCAAATACTAGTTTACTTAGGTGCGGCCTATTTGGCGTATTTAGGTATAAAAATATTGTTAGCAAAACCAAGTAATAACGAACTTGAAGTACAAAAAAGTGAGGTAAGTGAAGCTAAAGCATTACAAGATGGTTTTGCCATTGCGTTTTTAAACCCCAAGCTCGCTATTTTCTTTTTAGCCTTGTTCTCACAGTTTATAGACCCTCAGGCACTTACTTTAAGTGTGGGCATAATTATGTGTTTAACGGTGTTTGTCATTGATACCGGCTGGTATTTGCTGGTGGCATTATTGACCGAGGTTTCTAAAACCCGCTTTGGCTTTACTAAGCAAAACCCATGGCTTGATAAAATACTGGGTGTTGTGTTTATTGCTCTTGCTATAAAAGTTGTTATTAGCTTGTAAGATTGAGTAGAGATTATTGAAGCTTGCAGAGTGTATTTTTAGTTATATAGATAAAGGATTAAAACAATGACAAAACATATTTTAAAAAGTGCATCTTTCGACCCGAAGGTTCAGCAATACTGGATGCTAATGGCCGCTTTTTTTAGTGTGCTAGCGCTGGTGACTATTCCGTTGTTACCTATTGTCTTAGCGATTGTATGGCTAGTGGGCGGGCGAATACTCGCAGCTATGTCGGCTGACTTATTACCACAAAAGTTGGTAGTTAAACGTGGCATATTATTTAAAGAAGAAAAATCTATTCCGCTTGAAAAAATAACAGATGTAGGGTTAAGCCAAGGCCCACTAATGCGACTATTTGGGTTGTACCGTTTAAGTTTTGAAACAGCTGGGCAATCAGGAAATGGCGCTTTAGTATCTTTACTTGGTGTAGTTAATGCGAGTGAGTTTAGAGAGGCGATACTTGAGCAAAAAGATATATTGGCTAATCAAGGTAAAACGTCGCAGCAGGCAACAGAGCAAAGTGAGAAAGAGCTACTGAGAGCACTTACTTATAGTGTTAAAAATATTGAGCAGATGCTACTAGTTTTACTTGATGAAAGGCAGCAAAAGTAGCCTGTTTTAAAATTGTAAAGCTTATAAGGATATTTTTATGAATACGGAAATAGAAAATATATTTAATAATTATCCTGAGATAGCAAAAAGTAAGCTTATAAAATTACGAGAGTTAATTTATACCGTAGCACAAGAGCAAAACTTAGGAGCTGTTGAAGAGTCTTTAAAGTGGGGAGAGCCAAGTTATAACACAATAAATGGCAGCCCCATTCGCGTAGGCTTTAAGGGCTCCTCGTGTTATTTGTTTTTTCATTGCCAATCAAAGCTAGTAAGCACATTTAGAGAGTTGTATTCCCACACTCTCACTTTCGAAGGTAACCGGGCAATTGTATTAAATAGTGAAAAGCCATTACCAGAATACCCAGTTAAAGAGTGTATTAAATTAGCACTGACTTATCACAAAGTTAAACGCCTACCTTTACTAGGCGCATCATTATAAGTATTCAGTTGATGTTTAAAACACACTACATATTTGGTTTGCGTCACAGGTAATAACGGTTACGTTTTCATAACCCACACGCGTTAACGCTTCTGCTCCCAACGTTGCGCGCGCACCACTTGCGCAGTGCACGTAAATAGGGCGAGCTGCGTCTTTTTCTATTTCCATCAGTTTCATCTCGAGTAACCCACGCGGAATATTTATAGCGCCGGCAGCCGATTTTGTCGCGTGCTCTGCAGGTTCTCGCACATCAATAAGTAAACCTTTATTTTGTTCAAGCTCGAGTTTTGCTTGCGCTGCGTCAATACGGCGTTGGTTAGGTGTGATAATTTTTAGTAAGTCAGGGATTGATGTAAGCATTAGTTTGTAAATCCTCTTTTTCTTAAAAAAGACATTAATAGGTGCTACTTGGTATAAGTAGGTTGAATTGAGTTAATACTTATAAATAACGTTAAAAACTGAAAGTTACTTTATATAAAGTAACTTAATAGTGCGGATACTGCTACAGCACTTCCGCCGATTAATAAAATGGCATCGCTAGTTTCATGGTCATATTAATATTAGTAAAACCTAATGTTAATTATATTAGAACTTACTAATGTAAAAGTCTATACTTAAAAAGGTATTAAAAAAGAGAAATAATAAAAATGAATATTGAACAACTAGCTGTCAACGCAGAGCAAGCCGAACAATTTTTAAAATTAATGGCTAACAAAAATCGCTTAATGATTTTATGTAGTTTATTACAAGGTGAGCAAAGTGTAGGTGAGCTAAATAAAAATGTACCTTTAGCACAGTCAGCGTTATCTCAGCATTTAGCAAGTTTACGCAAGGCAGATATGGTTGCTACTCGCAGAGAAGGGCACACTATTTATTACTCGTTGACCGACCCAAAAGTTGAGTCGATCATTGCTATGCTATATGAGTGGTTTTGCCGACAAGAAAATACTAAATAAACGTAGCTATTTCATCGAGTGATTTTTTATCCAGTGCATGAGCAGGTATTGTTGCATCATCACTTGGGTAGCCTGTAATAAGTAGCATGTATGGGCGTTCGTTATCTTTATCGCGATTACATATGTCGGTTAAAAAACTCATTGGCTTTGGAGTATGAGTAAGGGTTGCCAAACCACTGCGGTGCAAAGCTTGAATTAAAAAGCCGGTAGCTAAGCCAACAGACTCATGCACATAATAATTCGTATTTTTATCATCGCTGCTTACGCCGCCCTTTTTTTGACTAAATACAGCTATAAGCCAAGGTGCATGCTCTAAATAAGGTTTATTGGCGTCGGTACCTAACGGTTTTAGCGCATCTAACCATTCTTCACCTGCTCTGCCTTCGTAAAAAGAACGCTCTAATTTTTCTGCGGCTTCTCTTATTTGTTTTTTTACATCGCTACTGTTTATAGCCACAAAATGCCAAGGCTGATGATTCGCTCCACTTGGTGCTGTGCCAGCTGCTTTTATACATGCTTCAATAATATTTTTTGGTACTGGGCGATCGCTAAAGCTGCGAATGCTATGGCGGCGTTGGCTGGTTTGTAAAAACTCGTTAGCACGATTTAGCATTTCTTCATGTGGATATTCTATAAAGTCATTTAACGGCTGGCTTTGGTGATCTTGCATGGCTTTTCGTTTCTTATAAAAAGTATATGTGGTTTTTATACCGAGTGAATACAGTGCAGGCAAGTGTTATGAGTTTAAATTATGTTTATTTGTTGTTACAAATTTAACCAGCAAGTAACTTATGTTCCTATTTTCCTTGTGGTATAAAACATTATAAAAATAATTACTCATATTCAAGGAAGTAAAAATGCTATCAATAACAGGGTTATCTAAAACCTACGATAATGGCGTACATGCACTACAAGGTGTTGATTTATCTATCGGCAAAGGGATGTTTGGATTACTTGGGCCAAATGGCGCAGGTAAATCATCGCTAATGCGTACCATTGCAACACTGCAGTCGGCTGATTCGGGTTCAATCACTTTTGATGGTATTGATGTTTTTAAAGACCCACAGGCTCTGCGCCAACGTTTGGGTTATCTACCGCAAGATTTTGGTGTGTACCCGCGTGTTAGTGCTTACGACTTACTGGACCATATGGCTGTTTTAAAGGGAATTCATAATAAAGCAGAGCGTAAAGAGTCGGTTGAAGGATTACTTGCACATACTAATTTATATCAACATCGCTCAAAAGCGGTAAGTGGCTTTTCGGGCGGTATGCGCCAGCGTTTTGGTATTGCACAAGCCTTACTAGGCGACCCCGACTTACTTATCGTTGATGAGCCTACCGCAGGGCTAGATCCTGAAGAGCGAAATCGCTTTCATAACTTGTTAGTAAGCTTAGGCGAGCAAAAAGTCGTTATATTATCGACCCACATTGTTGAAGATGTAGCAGAGCTTTGCCCAAACATGGCGGTGCTGGCAGGCGGTAAAATACTATTAGAGGGCAATCCAATTGCCCTTACCGATAAACTCCAAGGCCAAATTTGGCGCAAAGCCATGAGCCAAGAAGAAGCGCTAGAGCTTGAACCGCAGCTGCCTGTTATTTCAAAACGCTTATTTGCTGGGCAAACCATATTACATGTATTAGCCAATGAAGCCCCTGAAGGTTTTGAGCTCAGCAGTGCAAACCTAGAAGATGTGTATTTTTCTACGTTGCTTAATCATCGTAACAGCCAAGTAGCATAAGGGGGCGCTATGTTTTTTAATATGCTAGCGTTTGAGCTGCGCTATTTTATGCGTCAGCCTTCGTTTTATGTGACCTCATTAATATTCTTTTTTATGGCGTTTTTTATAAGCTCCAGTAGTAAGTTTCCGTTAGGTGGGGCTAATGTTCATATGAACTCGCCTTATACCATTATGGTTTTAACGGTTACCTTTTGTACGCTTGCTATGTTTTTAGTGGTTAACTTTGTTGCAAGCTCAGCGATTCGCAACAGCGAGACCAAAATGGATGAGCTGGTGTTTAGTAAGCCCGTTAACCCGCTTGCTTATCAATCAGGGCGTTTTTTTGGTTCTTACTTAGTTGTACTTATTGTGTTTTTAAGCGTGCCACTAGGCGTATTTTTGGGATCTCAATTTGGCTTGTTGGTTGGCTGGCTCGATAGCGAGCTAGTAGGCCCCAATAAGTTTATATATTACGCAGCGCCTTTTTTATATTTAGCAGTGCCAAGCTTATTGGTCCTCAGTGCTATTTTTAATAGTGTGGCGGTCTATTTTAAAACCATGATGGCGGTATATGTAACGGCCGTGGTGGTTTATATAACCTACCAATTGGCGAGTATCTATTTTGACGATTTAGCGTTTAGAAATATTGTTGTTTACGCAGACCCATTTGGCACAGGGTCGTTAATTGACTTAACCCGTTACTGGACTGTAAGTGATAAAAATACTGAAGTGTTAACGCTTTCGGGCGATTTTTTAATTAACCGTATTTTATGGGTAGCAATAAGTTTAGCGATGTTTTTTGGCCTCGGAAAGTTAGGTAATCGCGTAGTCACTAAAAAACAGAAAAAGCAATTCGCTGTCTCAACGTTTGTAAAAAACAAACAAGCAGCACTTATTAGCAGCGCTAAAAATTACAAGTCAAAAGGGGTAAATACGAAATCGCAATTAGTAATGCGCAGCTTATTTGAACTTAAGCAAGTTATATTAAGTGCCCCTTTTATGATTTTAGCGGGTGTCAGTATTACTATGTTACTCGCACCACTTTTTGCACCTATTGGCGCATATGGCACAACGGATTGGCCGCTCACACAAAACATGGTGGGCATTATTCAAAACTCCTCCGCTTTGTTTATGTTTATCATTATTGCTTATTACAGCGCAGAGCTGGTTTGGCGAGAACGCCAAAGTGGTATGGGTGATATTGTTGACAGTTTCCCGGTGCATAACAGTGTGTTTTGGGTATCTAAAATTATTGCGTTAATCACTGCAGTTTGTGGCCTTTATTTAGTAGGCATGATGTTTACCATTGCAGTGCAGCTATTTAAGGGGCAATTTAACCTAGAGCTTGGTCAGTACTTATTTAGGTTGGGTTACCTTACATTACTGCCTTTAATTATGATGGCTATATTGGCGTTCTTTTTACAAATAATTAGCCCTAATAAATACATAGGTATGGGTTTATTTATTCTGTATTACATTGCTCAAATGGTAATGGGTGCTTACGGGTTTGAGCATCATATATATCATTTTTCTCAAAGCAGTAGCGTACCGTATTCTGATATAAATGGTTATGGACATTTTTTACAAGGCGCGCATTGGTATACCCTATATTGGGGGGCATTGAGTGTGTTTTTAGCTATTGTAGGGTTTGCTTTATGGCATCGCGGCCCGTCGCAATCATTGCGTACTCGTTTATCTTTAGTGCGTTACAACATGTCTTTAAAAGGCCAGATTGCAGCCGTTATAAGTTTATTGGTATTTGTGGGCGCGGGTTATAACATTTATTACAACACCCGTGTAATCAACGAGTTTGTAACAAGTGATGATAACGAAGTGCTACAAGTAAGGTATGAGCAAGAGTTTTCACAATACAAAGACTTGCCACTGCCTATAATAACTGATGTTGACTTACACATTGATATTTATCCTAAAAAGCGTGCTTTAAATGCCGTGGCTAAAATTAAGTTTACCAATACCGCAAACGAGCCAATAACCCGTGTGTTAATCAACGAGCCTAGCCAATCTAAAAGCTGGGATGTAAAAATGGCGGGCGGAAAAATAGTAGAGCGTTTAACCGATTTTGGCATAGTATGGTTTGAGTTTGAACAACCGCTAATGCCCAATGAAGTACGAGAAGGCGAGCTCTCAGTTTCTCGTGAACACGACGGTTTTGTTGATAGAAGATCTGATACTCAACTCGTGCACAACGGTACATTTGTAAATAATGGAGAATTATTACCAAATTTTGGTTATCAAAAGTATTTTCAAATTGCCGATAAGTATGAGCGCCGCAAGCACGATTTACCTGAACTTGAGCGCGCACATAAACTAGAAGACAGCCGCTATTATACGCAAAATGAGTTTGGGCCTGCTAATGGATTTATAAACTACAAGGCAACGGTAAGCACCGATGAGTCACAATTTGCTATTACACCAGGTTACTTAAAAAATGAGAGTGTAAAAGATGGACGCCGCACCTTTGTTTATGAAATGGATGCTCCAATTATAAACTTTTACTCTGTGCTTTCGGCAGAGCTTGAAAGTAAAAAGGTTGAGCATAACGGTGTAAATATTGAGGTGTACTACCACAAAGATCATGCATGGAATGTTGACCGCATGATTGAGTCAGTTCAAGACTCAATAGATTACTACACACAAGCCTTTGGCCCGTATCAGCATAGACAGCTTCGTATTATTGAATTTCCTAAGTATCGCTCGTTTGCGCAAAGTTTTGCCAATACGGTACCTTACTCAGAAAGTATGGGCTTTATTACAGACCTAAGAGATGAGAGTAAAGTTGACCTACCTTACTATGTAACCGCACATGAAGTTGCGCACCAATGGTGGGGGCATCAAGTATCAGGGGCTAATGTAGAGGGCAGTGCTGTTATTTCTGAAACACTTTCCCAGTACAGTGCGCTTATGGTGCTAAAAAAACGCTTTGGCGCCGAGAAACTTCGTAAATTCTTAAAGTACGAGTTAGATAAATACTTAATGGGCCGTACTGGCGAAGCCTTTGAAGAAATGCCACTATATAAAACGCAGGCTCAACAATACCTTCATTACAATAAAGGCTCAGTTGCGATGATGGCGATTTATGATCGTTTAGGTGAAGTACGCTTAAATGCAGCACTTAAAGCGTTTTTGAATGAGTTTAAATATCAATCAACGCCATATCCAACCACAATTGATTTACTTAGTTATTTAAAGCGAGATGCAACACAAGCTGAACAACGTTTTATTGATGATCAGTTTAAATATATAACGCTTTATGAGCTTGAAATGAAAGAAGTGTCGGTTACTGATGATGTTGATGGCGAAGGTTTTTATACAGTAACACTGAGCGTTGAAGCAACTAAGCAGCATGCCGATGGACAAGGTGAAGAAACTGAGCAGCCGCTCGATGAGCTAATTGATATTGCATTATTTAGCGACGACCCTGAAAACTTACTCGCTGAAGACTTTGTTATTTACTCGCAAAAGCATCAAATAGTATCTGGTACCAATACTATTGAGCTAAAAGTAAAAGAAAAACCATTATTTGCAGGGGTTGATCCTTACATTAAGCTGGTCGACAAAGACAGTAAAAACAACTTAGCTAAGTTTTAAAGTCTATTTATTTACTAACCACTTAAACTGACTACTTTAAAGGCCGCATTTATGCGGCCTTTATGTGTAATAAACTGTATAAAACTTCATAGCGTTTCTACATATTCCCCACAGCTTTTTACGCTAATATTTTATGTTCTCTTATAAAGTTACCTTACTGGTATTTAGTTTATAAGGAAGAGTATGAAACCATTAATTATAGGGGCGATAGCATTAAGCCTCAGTGCTTGTTCTGCGGTAACCATTCAGCCACGGGCAACAGCAAAAATAACGAGCCAAGCTAATTACGAAGATAGCCGCCCATTTTATTTATGGGGATTAGTGGGTGAGCAGCGGGTAGACGTAAAACAAATATGTTCAAATACACCGGTTATTCAAATGCAGTCACAGCAAACGTTTAGTGATGGAGCGCTGAGTTTAATTACGCTTGGAATATACTCGCCTCATACCATTAAAGTGTGGTGCCAAGAGCAAGTACTAGGGGAGGCATTATGAGCATCAAGCTATTTGCAGCCGGTTGCACACTGATTATTTTAACGGGGTGTACAAATATTTACTTTGATAACGGTATGCAGAGCAAAGTAAGCAATAAAACGCTAAAAAGCTCACAGTGGCATCATAATTTTGCACTTGCGTTGTACGAGGGATCAGAGCCGTTAGATTTAACAAAACATTGCCCACAAGGGGAGTGGCAAAGCGTTCATACGTATAAATCGTTTACTAATGGTTTAGCTGAGGTGGTTGTGAATCAAATTGGCCCAGCTTGGTACCCTAAAACAGTAGAAGTACAATGTAATAAGGTACCATTTAAAGCTAAATAATTATTTAAAATAGTTATTCGTAACGCAGTGCATCTATAGGGTTTAGTCTTGCTGCTTTAATAGCAGGGGCTAAACCAAATATAATCCCAATCATTGATGTAAATCCGAACGATAGTATTACAGCCCATACTGGTATATATGCATCAGGCATACTTGGGACTAAAAACGAAATAAGCCCTGCGGCGCCATATCCTATAATGAGTCCTATTAAACCACCAAAAAGTGAAAGCACAACGGCTTCAACTAAAAACTGCAACATAATAAAACCAGGTGTTGCGCCTAGTGCTTTTAATGTACCAATAACACGTGTGCGTTCAGTTACCGACACTAGCATTATGTTCATAACACCAATACCGCCAACAAGTAAGCTAATGCCAACAATACCAGCAGTAATAGCTGTAGCACTGCTGGTAAATTTATCTATTTGGGCACGAGATTTTTCAGCGGTTTCAAATTCAAAGTCGTTTTCATCTTTCTCTTTTAGTTTATGCAGTTGGCGCAATACACGAGTTATTTTTGCAAGCACTTGTTCTTCGTTAGTACCTTCATTTAACCTAAACATAATTTGCACATTAGTTTGTGTACTTCCGCCTTCTAAAGCACTCATGGTACTAATTGGAATATTAATGTAATCGTCTTGGTCAAAACCAAATAAGCTACCTTGTTTTTCAGCAACGCCAATAATTCTAAACCATTCACCACCTAGCTTTATATATTCACCTACTGGGTTTTCAGGAAGGTTTAGCTTTTCTATGATTGAAGGGCCGATAAATGCGACCCTTCTTCGTTTATCATCGTCCTCAGCACGAATAAAACGACCAAGTTCAGGATAAGTACGATACGCTTTTTGATAGTCTTGCTCGGTACCGATAACACGCGATGAATGGCTTTTATTTCCATACTCAGCTCCCCCCGAAAAGCGCCAGGTAAACATTAGGGCAGTTAGCGTTTCAGCTTCTTTTATACGCGACTTTAAAGCTAAAAAATCGTCGTAGGTAAGCTTGGCATTTTTACCAACCATTTCGAGTTCAATACTGGTGTAAGGCTTTATTGTTGTTACATCTGGCGACATATCAGCAAGTTGATCGTTTATTTGCTTTGTAAAACCCTGCATCACTGCAACGACAGTAACTACGGCGGCAACACCAATAATAATGCCCAAACAGGTCAGTGCGCTGCGCATTGCATTAGCTTTAATAGCTGAAAAAGCGGCCTTAGTGCCTTCCATTATCGCAAGAGCTGATTTAAACATGCTGCTTGATTCCTTCATCTTTAGTTACATCACTTACCACTTTACCGTCCACTAAACGAATCACGCGTTGGCAATGATCGGCAATTTCTTGCTCATGTGTTACTAAAATAATAGTGTGACCTTCGTTATGCAGCTCATCAAACAAATCCATAATTTCGCGGGTCGTTTTACTATCAAGATTACCTGTGGGTTCATCTCCTAATAATATATGTGGTTTTGTGACTAAAGCGCGGGCAATAGCAACACGTTGACGTTGCCCGCCCGATAGCTGGCTAGATAAATGATTAACTTTATCACCGAGACCTACCCGCTTTAGTGCTTCTAGAGCTTGTTGCTTGCGCTGTTTGCTAGGGATAAAGCGATATACTAAAGGCTGCATTACATTTTCTAGTGCGGTTGCACGTGGTATTAAGTTAAAGCTTTGAAATATAAACCCGACACTTTCATTACGCTGATGAGCAAGCTCTGTCTCGGTCATACTTTTTACTAGTTTATCTTTTAAGTAGTATTCGCCACTGCTGGGTGTATCTAAACAGCCTAATAAGTTCATCAAGGTCGACTTGCCTGAACCAGAAGGTCCTATAATCGCCACGTATTCGTTTTGCATTATATGTACGTTTACATCATCAAGTGCCCTAAATACCTCTGAGCCCATTTTGTATTGTTTATTAATATGCTCTAGCTTGATTACCGCAGACATTAGGCTTCTTCCTTGTCTGCATCTGATTTAAGTTTTACCACATCACCTTCAGTCAGAAGACTTACTGGGCGCGCAGGGCCAATAACTATTTTGTCGCCCTCATTTAAGCCGTCAGTAATGGCTTGCTCTATATCAGATGATATTCCAACAGTTACGGCAATTTTGCTAACGGTGTTATCACTATTTAGTCGCCATACAAATGTTTTATCGTCTTCTTTTTGGATTGCTTCTATTGGAAGTTTTAAACCGTTTTCGGCAATGCTTGTTGCGATCTCTGCTCTACAACTCATTCCTGCATATAGCTGGCGCTCAGTAGTATCGAGTAATACTTTTACTTTAAACGATAAACCTTGAGAGCCGGCTTGGTTTTTAGCTGAAGTACCAATATTGATTACTGTGCCGCTAAATGGTTTATTAGGGTATGCGGCCGCATAAATATTCGCTTTTTGGTTAAGCTTAATGCTCGCAATGTCGGTTTCATCCACACGTAGCTCGGCTAAGATAGCGCTAGGATCGGCTACTAGCATTAAATCAGAGCCAATAATATTAGTAGTACCGGCTATAACGGTTTCACCTTCTTTAATATTTACAGATGCAAGCAAGCCGCTCATTGGAGCTCTAAATACACTTTTACTTAAGCGATCTTGCGCAATTTGTAGTGACGCTTGTGCTTGGTTGTACGACTCTATTCGTGATTCAATATCGATTTTAGCTAGATCGCGTGCGCTTTCAATGTTCTCGTAGCTCTCTTGATTACCTAAACCGACATCATATAAGTCTTTTTGTCTTTTAAGTTGGCGCTCTAGGTTAGCAAGGCGTGTTTTATTGTGTTTAATTTCAATTTCTGTGGCGCGAAGGATTGCTTTACTACGGGAAACTTCTGATTCAAAAGCAGTTGTATCAAGGCGCATTAACATATCGCCTTGTTTAACTCCTTGGCCTTCTTGAACAAATATTTTATCTACTCGGCCTGTCACTTCAGAGCGTAATTGCACTTGTGTATTAAAAACTAAATTACCTGAAGCCATTATTGAGTCAGCAATGTCGCCAAGCTCTACTTGAGCAATATTTACTTCGGCTTGTTTTTCATCGCCAGAAATTTGCTTTGACACAATTAGGGCTATAAATGCGCCTACAGCGAGTGTGATGATTATTGCTTTTTTCATTTTATCTATCCGTGAATTAAGTAATGTGGAGCTAGTATCTACCTCCACTTAAGAGTTAACTTGCTGCAATGATTGCCCAAATACCAAAAATAATAATTGAAGGAAGAGCAGAGAATAGGAGTGCTTTGTTAGTTGAAAAATTAGTCCAGCATTTTAAGCCGATCATTCCCAGCGCAATGCTCCAAAAGCTAAATAAGTTTATTGATTCTAATAAGCTATAAAAAGGATGGCCAATTTCAAGTCCTATTATTAATTGGTTAATAGATGCATAGCTAAATACGGCTTGTTGAGATATTTGATCTGTACTTGCACTTAGTACAAGAGCAATTGTTCCTAGGCTTGAAATAACAACTGGCATCATTGTCCAGGTAGCGAATCCATACCAAGCTCCGTAGCTATGTTCTGATTCAGGATCTTGTTTAGCCACAAGCATATAATAAAGTGCCATTAATGCATTCATGATAGCCAGCGCAATTACGCCGCCAAACAAACCAAACCATATTTGGCCTTCTGCATTTTGCTCTATACTTTGGCGAATCATTTTTTGCTCGCCAATCGTCGCATCAATAGTTGATGCTGCTACTTGCTCATTAATCAAAAACTGCATATCAACAGTGGAATAAAAAATATAAATACTCGCCATTGAAACGAAAGACATGACTATAAAAGCAAGCCATGACCAACCTTTGGCGTGTTCAACACCATTGAAAGCTTTACTAGGACTTATATAAATATCGAGTAGGGCGCTAAACGCGTTAGGTGATTTCATTATTATTCCTTTATACCTATTTTATGGCTAGGCAGTTATAAATGCCCAGTGACTAGGTAATAGAATAAAGGAAAATGTATGTATTGTTTTCATTCAATTGTAACGGTTTGTTAACAGATGTAAGGGGTCTTGTTCAAAAACAAGAAAAGGGCCAAAAGGCCCTTCGTGTTGCAGCAAGTAACACATTCTTTCTTATAAATTAAAGTCTACAGAATAAGCAACGTAAGCTTTAATATCTGAGTCATCCATATCTGTATCAGATAAACCAAAAGTGAACCCATCTTTCGAAATTGATACACCGTAATCTAAGATATTATCATCGCCAATAAAGTCACCTGAGTAGTGGCCTAAGTGAAGTGCCATTTCAGTGCCGTTACTGCCAACAGCAAAACCGTAGTCAGCTGTCAGGTAAAGTGAATCACCAAAGTCTGTACCATCACCACTTGCAGCTGATGTTGCAAGTACTGAAGCACCAAATGTAAAGCCTTCAACACTGATGCTACCGTAAATTTCAGAGAAATCTGCGTCAGCTTCAGAAGCTGCATCTGGGTAAGCGTAATAAATATAGCCAACATCATAGCTAACGCTTTCGTTAATGTCGCCACCAAAGCCTGCATATAAATCAAGCTCATAGGTCATTTCATCTGCCCACGATGCATTTGAAGCCCAAGTACCTGCATAAAAGCCCGATTCATTAGCGTAATCAATACCGCCTGAAATAGCTGCATCGCCCCCAGTTTGCTCTTGACCACGCCATAAGTAGTTTGATGTTGCCGCTGCGTTTGCTGTTACTTCAGCATGTACGGCTGTTGACGTTAAAGATGTTGCGCCCATTAATGCTATAGCACTTATAGCGATGGTTTTTTTTAGTTTTAGCATGTCCATTTCCCGTTATATGATTTTTGCTCGCCAAGGTTTTTATTATGTATTCGGAACCTTTAGGCTGACGGCTTTTTATTGTTTAACTAACGGGATAATTGCACTGTATGTGCCAGCTTCATTATTTTTTATTAAAAATTATTTTTATACATTAAAAACATGGGCTTGTGATTTATAGATTGAGAAGAGAAATGGTATATAGGAAGATGTTGCGCACACTGCTGGTGCATAAATTAACCTAGCCGCACCATAAAAGTACGGCTAAATTAGAAGTTTTTAGCCGAATATAGTGCGCATAAGGCTAATTGTTTCGTTTACACTACGACCTTTTTGAACTTCACTCACAATTGAATCGCGCTTACTGCGAATGTGCTCAGGAATATCGTCAGCAGCAAGTGCGCGGTCTACTAAAATTTCTGCAGACTCTTTACCTCTACGCTGAGTTTTACCTGTCGTAGTTGTAGTTCGTTTAGGCTTACTTAACAGTTTGATGTAGTTAGAGTTATCTGGTGTTTTTGCATCAGCATAGTGAAAGAAACATGGGATTAGTGCTTTAATAGCAACTAATTGTTCTTCTAACTCATTACTAGGTTTAGCCATTTTGTACCATGACATAGCTTGAATACCTTTTACAATATCTTGCCAGTAACGCTCAAAATCACTATTTTTTAGTTTAGAAACACCAAGGGCACCGCATAATGCATCTAATCGATTGTTTGTGATCGGAGTAAATATATCAGGGCGACGCATTGCAAGCAGTCGTGTTGCAGGCGCAAGTGTTGGTTTTTCATTATTGTCGGTGAATATTTTTGAATAAGCAGCAACAAATTGTTGATATTCGTATTGAGTAATGTCACCTTCAAGTGGAATATTTACTAGTGCATCGTCAAAGGCACCTGGTAAATCGCCAAGCATTTGATGAAAACTCTTCGCACTTTTTGTTGATGCAAACCATTCAACGTCAAAGTTGTATGTGCTTGGATCAAGTGATGCCATGTGCTTACCGCTAAACGCAAGTAAATCTTCAGGAATCATATCTTTAAGAGATTGTTCACGAATGCTTTTAATGTAGTCTACTAAGCGAAGCTGTTCATCAAGAGCAATAACGTCTTTGTGTTGTTCTACAAATACACTTACTACAGGCCACGGAGCAATACGTAAAGTTTTAACCTGTAAAAAGCTGATAGCTGAAATAAGCTGATCGTGTAGCTTCTTAAGTACTGGTAATTGCTGCGGCTCTAGTAAATCGTAGTTCATACGATCTCTGCTTGCACTTAGCAATTCGTAACACCAAGGTAAAAAATCATCAGGGTGGTTTTCTACTTTCACGGCCATAAGGTTAAGGCTTAATTCTGAAGATTGCTTCAGAATGTTCTGATAGATTTGATTTTCTTGTTCGCCTAGCGTCATTTTTGACGGTGAAATTAGCAGTTTTTTCATGCCTTGTAGAATCTCCGGTTTAGATATATATTTTTTTGCTGGTCTATTTTAGCGCAATTACGTTAATAACAACAGCGCTGTCCTCCATACGTTGTAATTGAAGTAGCTAAATCGGTGTTTTTGCTAATAGAATGAGACTAACGCTTTAACATGTATCAATCATTTTTATCTAGTACAAAGAGACTTTCAACTGAGGTATTAAAATGCTTTGCTATTTTTAGAGCAATTATTACCGAAGGGGTAAATCGTGCCGTTTCTACTGTACTAATAGTCTTACGTGAAACCGCAATTAGATCAGCCAAGTCTTGTTGAGAAAGGCCTGCTTCTTTGCGGTATTTTGCAATTTTATTTTGCACTTTTGCTCCTAATCTTTGCTTTGCCAAAGAATTGATACGCCGTATATTAAACTCATTACAGCAAGGTAAAATGTAGCCATCATGCTGTGAGATACTTCTAAAGCAAGAGTATCGGAGAGTAAGTACACGCCACCCATACTAAAAAGTAAGCCAAGCACGACATGTTTATAGGCAATAGTGTCGATGGTATTTAAATACTCATCTTTATATGTAAGGTGGTATTTCATTCTCCATGTAAACCCGCCTCTGATCACAAACATAAAGAATGAACCTAAAAAAGCAGCAGTTCCTAAAAACAATAGTGGGGCTGATGTTTGATTAAGCATTGGGTAAACACTAATGATTAATAAAGTGACCCCCATGAATAATGAAAACCATGCATTTTGGCCCATAAATTTTTCTTCTCTTTTAATATCGTAATTAGACATAGCTCATTTCCTTTTAAAATTTTTACAATATGTAACCTGTAGGTATCAATGCAACCTTAAGGTTTCATTGGGTCAATATTTATTTGTAACCTAAAGGTATCAAAATGTTTCAGGGGCGATTCAGGATGGGAATGTAATATCTAATAAAAAGCTTTTTTATCAGAACGACAATGATTTTAAGGCTAACACTCGCTATGATAAGAACATTATTTGCACGTTTGAAAGGACGATCATGAAAACCTTACTTAAAATTGTAGGTGTAATACTTTTACTATGTATAGCACTAATTGTTGCCGCACCGTTTTTAATCCCTACTGATACTATTTTTAACAAAGTTTCAGAACAGGTAGAACAAACAACTGGGCGCACTCTTACTATTAAAGGTGATAAAACACTTAGCGTATTCCCTGCATTAAAGTTAGAACTTAACGACGTGCATTTTGCAAATATGGAATCAGGTTCGCGCGCCGATATGGCGAGTATGAAACAGCTTGCTGTACACATACCTTGGTTTTCATTATTTGGTGGTGAGTTTAAATTAGATAAGTTTGTTATAAACGAACCAAATATTCTATTAGAAACCGACAAAAATGGTAAAGCCAATTGGCAGTTGTTTGATGCAGTTGCAGAGCAACCAAAAGAGCAGAGCCAATCAGGTGAAGCGATAAAGCTTCCAGATAACTTTGATATTGAGTTAGGTGAGGTTGCTATTTATGGCGGCACATTTACTTATCTAGATGGTCAAACAGGTGCCAAACAACAAATTAGCGATTTAGAACTCGCTATTTTACTTCCTTCACTTCGTAAAACATTAGAAGTAAAAGGGGGTATTACTTATATGCAAGAGCGTTTTGATCTTGATATAAAATTAGATACTCCTGCTAAAGCAATTGAAGGTGCTACTTTTAATGTTAAACAAACCTTAGATTCTCGTTTAGTTGATTTAACGTTCGAAGGGAGCATAGCTAAGCAAGGCCAAGATATTAAGGGTCAGTTAGCACTAAGCGGTGAGTCTGTTAAAAGTATTGCGAAATGGCAAGGTGTAGAGCTAGACGCTAAAGACAATGCATTTAACGGATTTAGTGTAAACGGTAAAATGCACCTACTAGGTGAGAAATTTAATCTAGAAGATTTAGTTGCGACGTTAGACGCATTAGAAATAAAAGGTAAGAGCGAGCTTAACCTAGGTAAGCGTTTAGCAGTAAATGCTGATATTGATTTAGGTATGCTTGACTTAAACCCGTATCTACCTGAAGCAGTGGCCAAACAAGAAGAGCCAGAAGAGCAAGAAGATAAACCTGCAGAGCCAATAGTATGGGATGACACTAAAATTGATTTAAGTGCATTAAATTCACTAGATGCAAATGTAGTGATTCGTTCAAGTGGATTAAAAGCCAATGATATTAAATTAGGCGCAAATCAATTTACTGTTGCTTTAAAAAATAGCGTTGCAAAACTAAGCCTAGATAGCTTTTCTGCTTATGAAGGGTCAGGTAAAGGCGTTATCAATGTAAACGCACAGCAAGTACCTTATAAAATATCAACTAACTTTGACTTAGCTGGAATAGATGCACAGCCTTTATTAACGGATGCGGCAGGTTTTGACAAGCTAATGGGTAAGGGGTCTTTAAATTGGAACCTAAACACAACTGGCCAAAGTCAAAAGTCGTTTATTGGTGCGCTTAATGGAAAGCTTGGATTTGAGTTTGCTGATGGAGCTGTAAAAGGTGCAAATATAGCTGAGATGGTTCGTAAAGGTAAGGAACTCATTTCAGGTAACTTTGGTGCTGCATCTGAAGGGCTTGATACCGGATTTGAAGAATCTGAGCAAACAGATTTTTCAGCATTAACTGGAAGTTTTAACTTTACTAATGGCGTTGGCAAAAATACCGACCTATCACTTATCAGCCCACTTATTAGAATATCAGGTGAAGGCGACGTTGATTTACCGCAAACAACGGTCAACTATCGTTTGGTTACAGGTATAGTTGGATCTATCGAAGGTCAGGGAACTACCGATGACAGCACTGGCTTTAAAATACCACTACGTATAAAAGGGCCTTTCCACGATGTAGGTATAAAGCTAGATGTTGGTGATGCGCTCAAAGATGAAGCTAAGCAGAAGGTCGATGAGGCAAAAGAAAAAGCCAAAGACAAAGCAAAAGATAAAATTAAAGATAAATTAAAAGGTTTATTCGGTTAATTTATTACACTTTAAACAAACAAGGCACATTACAGGAGCCTTGTTTGTTTTGTAACCATCTGTAAAATAGCTACATAGCCGTAATTACTCAGCTTTAATTTCCCATCACTCCAAATTAATTAAAAAATAACCTATCGCTACCCCCTCAATGCTGGTACAATTGCCCGCCCTTAAGAGACAACTCGTTTGTTTTTGAGTGGGATTTAATCGAAATGTCTTGATTTTAAACAAATTTAAGACACGTTGTAATTACTACACCGGAGGTCATTAACATGATCCAAATGCAAACTCAGCTGGAAGTTGCTGATAACAGCGGCGCTCGCAAAGTGCAGTGTATAAAAGTCCTTGGTGGTTCTCACCGTCGCTACGCAGCGATTGGCGACATCATTAAAGTTTCTGTAAAAGAAGCTATTCCTCGCGGTAAAGTGAAGAAAGGTGATGTTAAAAACGCGGTAGTTGTGCGTACCAGAAAAGGTGTTCGCCGTCCAGATGGTTCTCTGATCCGTTTTGACAGCAACGCTGCTGTTATCTTAAATGATAACTTACAGCCAATTGGTACACGTATTTTCGGCCCTGTGACTCGCGAACTTCGTAATGATAAGTTCATGAAAATCGTTTCACTAGCCCCAGAAGTACTGTAAGGAGCCAATCATGGCAGCAAAAATACGTCGTGATGACGAAGTAATCGTACTAGCAGGTAAAGACAAAGGTAAGCGCGGAAAAGTGCTTTCAGTTGTTACTGAATCTGGTCGAATCTTTGTCGAAGGCATAAACTTGATCAAGAAACACCAAAAGCCGGTTCCACAATTGAACCAAGCTGGCGGCATTGTTGAGAAAGAAGCATCTATGGATGCATCAAACGTTGCGATCTTCAACTCGGAAACGAGTAAAGCTGATCGTGTAGGTTTCAAGATTGAAGATGGTAAGAAATTACGTATCTTTAAATCTACTGGTAAAACTATCTAATAGTTGGAGTAGAATGATGGCGAAACTGCATGAAGTATATAAAGACAAAGTAGTTGCTGAACTTCAAGAGAAGTTTGGTTTCAGCTCTGTCATGCAAGTCCCTCAGATCGAAAAGATCACATTGAATATGGGCGTGGGCGAAGCCCTAGCTGACAAGAAGATTTTAGATAACGCAGTAGCGGATCTAGCAGCAATCTCTGGTCAGAAACCTTTAATCACTAAAGCACGCAAATCTGTTGCTGGCTTTAAAGTGCGTGAAGGCTACCCGATTGGTTGTAAAGTAACCCTACGCGGCGAGCGTATGTGGGACTTTTTTGAGCGTTTGGTATCAATCGCTATCCCACGTATTCGTGACTTCCGTGGCGTAAGTGCAAAGTCTTTTGATGGACGTGGCAACTACAGCATGGGCGTACGTGAACAAATCATCTTCCCAGAAATCGATTACGATAAAGTAGACCGTGTACGCGGTATGGATATTACTATCACTACTTCTGCGAAATCTGATGAGGAAGGCCGTGCGTTGTTAGAAGCGTTTAACTTCCCATTTAAGAAATAAGGGTAGGGTTATGGCAAAGAATTCTATGAAAGCGCGCGAAGCAAAGCGCACAAAACTAGTTGCTCAGTACGCTGAAAAGCGCGCTGCACTAAAAGCTATCATCAGTGATGTTAACACATCTGAAGATGATCGTTGGGACGCGGTACTTAAGCTACAAGCTTTACCACGTGATTCTAGCCCTGCACGTCAACGTAATCGTTGTAACATTACGGGCCGCCCACATGGTTTCCTTCGCAAATTCGGCATGAGCCGTATTAAAGTTCGCGAAGCAGCTATGCGCGGTGAAATTCCTGGCCTTAAAAAGGCTAGCTGGTAATAGAATCATGGGAGTAAGACTATGAGCTTGCAAGATCCTATCGCGGATTTGTTCACACGAATTCGTAACGGTCAATCAGCGAAGAAAGTATCTGTAACGATGCCAACTTCAAAGCTGAAAGTAGCATTAGCTAAAGTACTAAAAGACGAAGGTTATATCGTAGATTTCGCTGTTAACGGCGAAACTAAACCTGAGCTTTCTATCGAGTTGAAGTACTTCGAAGGCAAAGCTGTAATTGAAAATATCCAGCGTGTAAGTCGCCCTGGTTTACGTATCTATAAGAAACGTGACCAATTACCTAAGGTAATGGGTGGTCTTGGTATCGCTATCGTATCAACTTCTAAAGGCCTAATGACAGACCGCGCAGCACGTAGTGCTGGTGTTGGTGGTGAAATCATTGGTTTTGTAGCTTAATCGGAGGGGAACTATGTCTCGCATAGCAAAGGCACCAATTACTGTTCCTGCCGGTGTAGAAGTTACATTAAAAGGCCAGGAAATCACAGTTAAAGGCAAAAACGGTGAACTTACTCGTACAATCAACAACGCTGTTGAAGTACAAGTAAATGACAACGTTATTACTACTTTACCTCGTGATGGCGTAGCTAATGCATGGGCTCAAGCAGGTACTGCTCGCGCTCTAATCAACAACATGGTTGTTGGTACGCATGAAGGTTACGAGAAGAAACTTCAGTTAGTAGGCGTGGGTTACCGTGCTGCAGCGAAGGGTAAAACATTAGATTTAACTCTTGGCTTCTCACACCCAGTTAATTTCGCAGTTCCTGAAGGAATTACGATTGAAACTCCAAGCCAAACAGAAGTTCTAGTTAAGGGCGTAGACAAGCAGTTAGTTGGTCAAACAGCTGCTAACATTCGTGCATACCGTAAACCTGAGCCTTATAAAGGTAAGGGTGTTCGTTATTCAGATGAGAATGTACGCCGTAAAGAGGCTAAGAAGAAGTAAGGTAAGACGATGGATAAAAAAACAGCTCGTCTACGTCGTGCTAAACGCACTCGTAGAAATTATATTGAACAAGGCACAACGCGTCTTGTTATCCACCGCACGCCACGTCACATATACGCTCAAGTTGTAAATGCTGAGGGTAATGTACTGGCTGCTGCTTCTACTGTTGAAAAGGCTATTAGCGAAACAGTTAAAGGCACCGGTAACGTTGAAGCTGCGCAAGCAGTTGGCAAAGCGGTTGCTGAACGTGCGGCTGACAAAGGCATCGAAAAGATTGCTTTTGATCGCAGTGGCTTTAAATATCACGGCCGTGTGAAGGCGCTAGCTGATGCTGCGCGTGAAGCCGGTTTGCAATTCTAGGAGTAGACTATGGCTAACGTAGAAGCAAAGCAACAACAGCCTGATCTAGCTGAAAAGCTAATCGCGGTGAACCGTGTGTCTAAAGTAGTTAAAGGTGGTCGTATCTTTAGCTTTACTGCACTAACTGTAGTTGGTGACGGCGCAGGTAAAGTAGGTTTTGGTTATGGTAAAGCACGTGAAGTTCCAGCTGCTATTCAAAAAGCAATGGAAAAAGCACGTCGCAACATGATCAATGTAGACCTAAATGGCAATACATTACAGCATCCTGTTAAGGGACGTCATGCTGGCTCACTAGTGTTCATGAAACCAGCCTCTGAAGGTACTGGTATCATCGCAGGTGGTGCTATGCGTGCAGTACTAGAAGTGACTGGTGTTCAGAACGTACTTTCTAAATGTTACGGTTCTACTAACCCAATCAACGTAGTACGTGCAACGATTTCGGCTCTTGAGAATATGAATTCTCCACAGTCAATCGCTGCAAAACGTGGCCTTCGCGTAGACGAAATACTGGGGTAACCATGGCAAATCAAACTGTAAAAGTAACACAAGTAAAAAGCTCTATCGGTCGTTTACCGAAACATAAAGCTACATTACGCGGTCTTGGTTTACGTCGTATCAACCACACTGTTGAGTTAGAAGACACAGCATGTGTACGTGGTATGATAAACAAGGTTTCTTACATGGTTAAGGTAGAGGGTTAATTCGATGCATTTGAATACACTTTCACCTGCTGCAGGTTCAAAAACTGCTCCAAAACGTGTTGGTCGTGGTATCGGTTCTGGTCTAGGTAAGACTGGTGGTCGTGGTCACAAAGGTCAAAAATCACGTTCTGGCGGCAAAGTACGCGTTGGTTTTGAAGGCGGTCAAATGCCTATGCAACGTCGTCTACCTAAATTTGGTTTTACTTCTCGCAAATCTTTAGTATCTGCAGAAATAAACCTTTTTGAAATCGCTAAAGTTGAAGGCGATGTGGTAGACCTAAGCGCGTTACAAGCAGCTGGTCTAGTTAAAAAGAACGTTCTTTTCGTTAAAGTTGTTAAATCTGGCGAAGTTTCACGCGCTGTTACCGTTAAAGGCCTTAAAGCCTCTAAAGGTGCTCGCGAAGCTATTGAAGCTGCCGGAGGCAAGGTAGAAGACTAAGGAAGTACTAATGGCTAAACCAGGTCAAGATACAAAAAGTGCACAAGGTGGACTTTCGGAATTGAAGCGCCGATTACTCTTCGTATTGGGTGCTATCATAATTTACCGTCTAGGTTCATTTGTGCCGATCCCTGGGATTGACGCCGCTGTACTTGCCGATTTCTTCGAGCAACAAAAGGGCACCATTGTTGAAATGTTCAACATGTTCAGTGGTGGTGCACTTGAGCGAGCTTCAGTGTTAGCACTGGGTATTATGCCGTATATCTCGGCTTCGATTATTACGCAACTATTAACGCATATGTATCCTCCGTTTATAGAGCTTAAGAAAGAAGGTGAGCAAGGGCGTAAAAAAATTAGCCAGTACACACGCTATGGCACGCTTGTGCTAGCTACTATTCAATCAATCGGTATTGCTACTAGCTTACCGGGCATGATGGAGGGGTTAGTTGTTAACCCTGGTATGGGTTTCTATTTCACCGCAGTGGTGAGTTTAGTTACTGGTACTATGTTCCTTATGTGGTTGGGTGAACAAATAACAGAGCGTGGTATCGGTAACGGTATCTCTGTTCTAATATTTGTTGGTATTGTAGCTAACTTGCCGTCTGCTATTGGTTCGACAGTCGAAATGGCGCGCCAAGGTGATTTGAATGTTTTTGTACTGTTGATGGTTGCGGTAATCGTATTCGCTGTTACTTATCTTGTAGTGTTTTTCGAACGTGGACAACGTCGTATTGTTGTTAACTACGCTAAACGCCAACAAGGTCGTCAAGTATTTGCTGCCCAAAGCACGCATTTACCACTAAAAGTAAATATGGCGGGTGTTATTCCACCAATCTTCGCTAGCAGTATAATTCTGTTCCCTGGTACAATTGCTAGCTGGTTCGGCCAAGGTGAAGGTCCAGTCGCTGATGTATTACAAGCTGTTGCTACTACGTTGACTCCAGGTCAACCGTTGTACTCGCTTGTTTTAGCTGCGGCCATTATCTTCTTCTGCTTTTTCTACACAGCGTTGGTTTTTAACCCACGTGAAACAGCAGATAACCTTAAGAAATCTGGCGCATTTATCCCAGGTATTCGTCCAGGTGAGCAGACATCTAAATACATTGATAAAGTGATGACACGCCTGACATTGGCAGGTGCTTTGTATATAACCTTTATCTGTCTGGTGCCTGAATTCATGACGATGGCGTGGCAAACGCCATTCTACTTCGGCGGTACATCAGTTTTGATTATCGTTGTAGTAATCATGGACTTTATGGCACAAGTACAGACTCACCTGATGTCTCATCAGTATGATTCTGTGCTGAAAAAAGCGAACCTTAAAGGCTACGGTCGATAAGGTCAGTTTACGGAGTTGAGCAATGAAAGTACGTGCTTCCGTTAAGAAAATATGCCGTAACTGTAAAGTTATTAAACGTGCTGGTGTAGTACGCGTAATTTGCAGTGAGCCTAAGCATAAGCAAAGGCAAGGCTAAGTAAACAGTCGTGCAGGCTGAGTTTTCTCGGCCTGTGTTTTTAGTAGTGATTTGGTCTTCGTTTGAGTATCCTTACGGGCTTTTCAAACTTTTGATTACCAAATTCGAATATAGGAGATGTGTTAGTGGCCCGTATTGCTGGCATTAACGTCCCTGATCATAAACATGCAGTTATTGGTTTAACAGCTATTTATGGCATAGGTAAGACTCGCTCTAAGGCTATCTTAGAAGCGACTGGTATCGCCGAAACCACAAAAATCGGTGAACTTTCAGACGAAATTCTTGACGTACTGCGTGATGCAGTTGGCAAGTACACTGTTGAAGGTGATCTTCGTCGTGAAGTTACTTTAAATATCAAGCGCCTAATGGACCTTGGTTGTTATCGTGGCCTACGTCACCGTCGCTCTTTACCACTACGTGGTCAAAGAACTAAGACTAACGCGCGCACCCGTAAGGGTCCTCGTAAGCCTATTAAGCGATAAGGGGATAGTATTATGGCTAAGACACCAATTCGTCGTAAAAAGGTTAAAAAACAAGTTGCTGATGGTATGGCTCATGTTCATGCGTCTTTCAACAACACTATTGTAACGATTACCGACCGTCAAGGTAATGCACTATCATGGGCTACTGCCGGTGGTTCAGGTTTCCGTGGTTCACGTAAATCTACACCATTTGCTGCTCAGGTTGCTGCAGAGCGTGCAGGTACTGCTGCTCAAGAATACGGTTTAAAAAATCTAGAAGTTTTCATTAAAGGTCCAGGTCCAGGTCGTGAATCTGCTGTACGTGCTTTGAATGCTGCTGGTTACCGTATTACCAACATTACTGACGTGACGCCAATACCACATAATGGTTGTCGTCCACCGAAGAAACGTCGCGTTTAACAATAGGTTAGGAGAAATAACATGGCAAGATATTTGGGCCCTAAGCTCAAGCTGAGTCGTCGTGAAGGTACTGACCTGTTCCTTAAGAGCGGCGTAAGAGCTATCGACTCTAAGTGTAAACTTGAGACTGCACCTGGTCAGCACGGCGCTCGTAAAGGTCGCTTATCTGATTACGGTTTACAATTACGTGAAAAGCAAAAAGTACGTCGTATCTACGGTGTATTAGAAAAGCAATTCCGTAACTACTACAAAGAAGCTGCTCGCCTTAAAGGCAACACAGGTGAAAACTTGTTACAGCTTTTAGAGCAACGTTTAGACAATGTTGTATATCGCATGGGTTTTGCTAGCACACGTGCAGAAGCACGTCAGTTAGTAAGCCATAAAGCGATTTTAGTTAATGGTCGTGTTGTGAACATTCCTTCATACGTAATTACTCCAGAAGATACTGTTGTAATCCGTGAGAAGTCTAAGACGCAAGCACGTATCATCGCTGCTCTAGAGTTGGCTGAGCAACGTGAAAAGCCGACTTGGGTTGAAGTTGACGGTAAGAAATTGGAAGGCAGCTTTAAGCGTCTACCTGAGCGTTCAGACCTGTCTGCGGACATTAATGAACAACTAATCGTCGAACTTTACTCTAAGTAAAGTTAAGAGTTAAGAGAGGATAAAATGCAGGGTTCTGTTACAGAATTTCTAAAACCAAGGTTAGTCGACATCGACGCTATCAACCCAACGCGTTCTAAAATAGTTTTAGAACCATTAGAGCGTGGCTTTGGCCATACTCTGGGTAATGCTTTACGCCGTATATTACTTTCATCTATGCCTGGATGTGCAGTAACTGAAGTTGAAATCGACGGTGTATTACATGAGTACAGCGCGAAAGAAGGCGTTCAAGAAGACATCATTGAAATACTATTAAACCTTAAAGGTTTAGCAGTAACGTTAGAAGGCAAAGATGAAGTTTTTCTGACCCTGACTAAATCTGGTGTAGGCCCTGTTACTGCGGCTGATATTCAGCACGATGGCGATGTAACAATTGCTAATCCAGATCACGTTATTTGTAATTTAACTACAAATAACAGCGAGATCAGCATGCGTATTCGTGTTGAACGTGGTCGTGGTTATGTGCCGGCATCTAGTCGTTTATCCTCTGATGACGATGAGCGTCCAATTGGTAGATTGTTGCTTGATGCATCATTTAGCCCAGTTGAACGTATTGCGTACTCGGTTGAATCAGCTCGAGTTGAGCAACGTACAGATTTAGACAAGTTAATCATTGATATGGAAACAAACGGCACTTTAGATCCAGAAGAAGCGATCCGCCGTGCGTCTACTATCTTAGCTGAGCAATTAGATGCATTCGTAGATTTACGTGATGTAACTGAGCCAGAAGAGAAAGAAGAGAAGCCAGAATTCGATCCTATTCTACTTCGTCCAGTTGATGATCTTGAATTAACAGTACGCTCAGCAAATTGTTTGAAAGCCGAGCAAATTCAATATATCGGTGATTTAGTTCAGCGCACTGAAGTTGAGCTTCTTAAAACGCCTAATCTAGGTAAGAAGTCTCTAACTGAAATTAAAGACGTGCTAGCTTCACGTGGACTTTCTCTAGGTATGCGCCTAGAAAATTGGCCACCTGCAAGCTTAGCTGAATAATCTAAATCACTATATTAGTTTAGTTAGAAGGATAGGGTCATGCGCCATCGTAAGAGTGGTCGTCAATTAAACCGTAACAGTAGCCATCGTAAAGCGATGTTTAGCAATATGGCAGGTTCTTTGGTGAAACATGAAATCATCAAAACTACTTTGCCAAAAGCGAAAGAGTTACGTCGTGTAATTGAACCTTTAATCACACTGGCTAAGACTGACAGTGTAGCAAATCGCCGTTTAGCGTTTGCTCGCACGCGTGATAATGAAGTTGTTGGTAAATTATTCAGTGAAATCGGTCCACGTAACGCGGATCGTCCAGGTGGTTACACTCGTATTCTTAAGTGTGGCTTCCGTACTGGTGATAATGCACCAATGGCTTATATTGAACTAGTTGGTCGCCCAGCGACTAGCGAAGCAGTTCAAGAAGACGCACAGTCTGCAGAGTAAGTCTTAAAGAAACCTAAAAGCCGAGCTTATGCTCGGCTTTTTCTTGCCTAAAATTTGTCAAACTATATGAACCAGTAATTACCTTCTATTATGTGTATCGACTCATAGATTCTGAATCGATAGGTTGTTTTGACTGCTGTTTTAATAACTTAGCCTAGTTACCTTTACTTACTATTCATCCAAAATAGCCTATCCGGTTTTAGTTAAAGAGTATTTTCACTTTATATAGTGATTTACAGTTATTAATAATAGTACTTCGAATTTAACTACCATTAAGCAATCCCTAACGAAGTTTTTATTGATTAGAGCTGATCAGAAGATATATGGGGTCGTTCTCTTATCTATATACCGGTACTAAGAACCTCATAGTAAAGCTAACCATTGGGGCCTTAGTAAACTCACTTCTCAAATAAAAATATAGCCCAATGAATTTAAATCTCAGCTTTTGACTATTTCAAATGATTTTAGTAACACGACTCTTAACTTATTGGTTGGCTTTTTCAGCATTGATGATCCAAATATGTCTCTACTGATCACTAGTTACCATAACTTTGACTTTAAATAGCTCTATAAACCTCTCAATACAGGTGGTTTAGTTGTGTTTTTGAGCGTTTAGCTCAAATACTCAGCGAACAACACATTATTTCAAGTTTTCTTCAAAAAAGGGTTGATCTGTTTTCGGATCTCCCTATAATGCGACCCCACTGAGACGGGAAACGCCAACGCATAGCGAGGCACGAACAACTCAGGGTGTTAAGTAAAACTTAGATTGAATCTTTTTAGAAAGTTTAAATTTAAGTGTTGACAAAAAAACAGGAAAGCGTAATATGCGCAGCCCTAGCGAGATAAAGTTCAACTTTATAATCGCAACGTTCTTTAACAATATAAAGCAATCATCTGTGTGGGCACTCGTACAGATTGAGTTCTAACAGCCAAGCTACTTAGGTAGCGAGGCAAACAAATTAGAGTCTCAATTGAAACTGAGTGACCATATGTTATTAAAAGATACAGCCTTGAGCTGTTTTGATTTCACTTTTTTAAAAGTGAAAATAATAACGCACAGTCAATTCGTTTTTGGCAACAAAAACAAAAATTCAGAATTCATTGAGCTGTCGAAAGACATAAAACTTTTTAATTGAAGAGTTTGATCATGGCTCAGATTGAACGCTGGCGGCAGGCCTAACACATGCAAGTCGAGCGGTAACAGAGAGTAGCTTGCTACTTTGCTGACGAGCGGCGGACGGGTGAGTAATGCTTGGGAACATGCCTTGAGGTGGGGGACAACAGTTGGAAACGACTGCTAATACCGCATAATGTCTACGGACCAAAGGGGG
>NZ_JACJEF010000001.1:0-23952 GCF_014163935.1 Pseudoalteromonas sp. SR41-7
TAGAGGAGCCTTCAATCAATCGAACTACTGTATAAAAGGCTTTGGTTGCAGCCAAAGCTTGGGCCTCACATTACCCGAACTTGGTTAAAGTATTAATTAATTTATGGGTTTATTATCCATACAAGAGATCTCATGCTTAAACAAAAGTTACTACTTAGCCTTTCCCCATTACTCCTTCTATCTGCCTCAGCTATTGCTGATACAAATTGGGTTGGTGGCGTTGATCATTTAGGTTTAACCGTATCAAACTTAGATGCATCCAAAGCATTTTTTTACTGATGTACTTGGCTTTAAAACGCTAGGGAATGACCCAGCCTATCCTGCTTATTTTTTATCAAACAATAAAATAACCATTACATTATGGCGCGTGAAAAACGATGCAAAACGTGTGGAGTTTAATCGAGCAGAAAATGTGGGCTTACACCATTTAGCACTCAGTGTTGAAAGTATCAAAAAGTTAAGCGAGCTACATGAACACTTAAAAATGCAAAATTATATTATTATAGAGTTTGCACCCGAAAACTTAGGTAGCGGCCCAACCCAACATATGATGATAAGAGAGCCTAGCGGCAATCGGATTGAGTTTATTGCCAGAGGTAATTAAAAGACAATAAAGAAAGGCGCTTTAAAAGCGCCTTTCTTTATGAGCTAAAATTAATTACTCAACAGTTTGTGTAGCCGTTGGTAAGTTAAGCTCAGCATTGGCTTTAAGCGCTTCAATAAATACCATGTAGTTTTTATTAGCTTGCGCCATAGTAATGCTTTGTTTTGCTTGAGGGTCAATATTAGCTGCAACTTGTGCATCCGTTACCGACTTAAGCGCAACAATTGCTGCATCACCATTATTTAAATTAACGAGATCGACTACCGCAGAATCCGCTGGGTGAGCCATTTTAAAAGCTTGAGTCACAATAGCAGGTGAAACAGTGTAGCTTTGACGTGTTAACTTAGCTTCTTGGCGAAGTGTTAAGCTTTGCTCGTTAGCAACATCGTTTAAGCTCTTACCTGCTTGTACTTCTGCAAATAAGCTACGTGCCTTTTCTTTAGCAAGCTCAGATGATTTTTCATTAACTAAACGCGCTTTAATTTCCTCGCTTACTTCGTCTAACGGCTTAGTAGCAGTAGCTTTGTGCTCGTTAATACGAACAATGACTGCATGCTCATCGCCAAGCTCAATAACTTCAGAATTTACTTTATCTTCAAGTAAATCAACTGATGTTAGTGCTGTGACAACTGCAGGGCTGTTTAACGGCTCTGGTAGAGCATTAAGTGCTAAAAGAGGTGTAGATTTAACTTCCACTTCAGCAACTTCTGCAGCATCATCTAAGCGGTCTGAAATTTCAAATGCAAGTGCACCCATTTCAGTTTGCTTTTCGTAAAATGCATCAATTTTTTCAGCTTGTTCTAATTCAGCACGTAAGTCAGCTTTAACATCGTCATACGCTTTAACTTGTTGTGATTGAATGTCAGTAAGTTTAATTATGTGATAACCAAACTCAGAAGTAACAACGTCAGAAATATCACCTTTATTTTCAAGCGCGAAAGCCGCGTCTTCAAATGCAGGGTCCATTACATCACGCTCAATCCACTCAAGATCGCCGCCCATTTCGCCACTAACGATATCGTCAGACGATGATTGTGCTAACTCAGCAAAGTCTGCACCTTGTTCTAGTTGTGCATGAAGTGCATTGGCTTTTTCTTTTGCTGCGTCATCGTCTTCACTGTTATCAATTAAGATATGTGATACGCGACGCTTTTCTGGCTCAACGTATTGTGCTTTGTTTTGCTCATAATACGCTTTAACGTCATCCTCGGTTACCGATTCAACATTGATATCTGCTGCTTTAAGCTCAATGTAACTTACTGAGATAAGCTCTGGAGATAAAAATTGAGATGCGTTTAAGTCGTAGTAATCAGATACTTCTTGATCTGATACTTCAACATTCGCGGCAAGTGCCTCTTTGTTTACAACTACGTAATCAATACTACGAGTTTGCTGCTGAAGAGCAATTGCGCTTTTCAGCTCGCTCTCTAGAGCAAAGTCTGTACCTGCAACAGCAGATACAACCTGGCTGCGTGTCATATCTTTACGTAAATATTCACGAAAAGCATCTGGTTGAAAATTCATTTGACGAATTACTTGTAGGTAACGGTCGTTATTAAATTTTTCACCAATTTGAAAGTACGGTAATTCTAAAATTGTTTTACGTACACTTTCGTCGCTTACGCGAAGGCCTAAATCAGCCGCTAGCTGTGATTGCAATTCTTGTTGTACTAAGCGGTCAACTACACCTTGACGAATTTGTGCCATGTAATTTGGATCAGCTGCAATTTGTGTAAAGTATTCACCAAATTGTTGCTCTAAACGGCTACGTTCATTTTGGTAAGCACGGTTAAAATCGGTTTGACTAATTTTAATTCCATTTACTTCAGCAACGGGTTGTTCTGTGGTTTGACCTAAGTAACTACCGATCCCTGCTAAGGCAAAAGATAAAATCACCGCGCCTAAAATTATTTTGGCTACAGGTCCTTGCGAACCTTCTCTGATTTTCTCAAGCATTTGTTTATCTCTTTTTGATCAAGGTATTTTACCTTGTCACATGTAAAAAAAGCGTATCTTACCAGATACGCTTTTTCACTTGAAGTAACTGGCGGAAAAGTTACTTAACTCATCTGTTGTGGTGAATCAGTAACTTTACACTCGCCATAACTAATGTGTTTAAAACAGTGATTAGTTTACTGCGTCTTTAAGCGCTTTACCGGCTTTGAAAGCTGGAATAGTTGCAGCAGCAATTTGGATAGTTTCACCAGTTTGCGGGTTACGGCCTGAACGTGCAGCACGTTCACGTACTGAGAAAGTACCAAAACCTACAAGTGCAACTGAGTCGCCATCTTTTAGCGCGCCAGATACAGATTCGATGAATGAATCTAGTGCACGACCTGCAGCCGCTTTAGAAATGTCAGCATCAGCTGCGATTTGATCGATTAATTGAGATTTATTCACAATATCATCCTCTTTCATTGTTATTATCAAGAGCGATGGTTTTTTAAACTAACATCACTTTTTTGAAAATTTTAGAGCAAACTTTTAATGCCCACATGATTATATTTTTCTTAAGCCTAGGCCCCGTAAGGGCTAGGCTTGAAAACCAGTGCTTAACTTATCATACCGTTTAGATTTGAAAAGCCCTAAAAAGCACTTTTTTTATGTTTTTTCTTGGTTTTTAGGTGTTTCGACCGAAAAACTCTCAACAGGATGCACTAAAGCAAGCTTTAACACCTCGTCAATCCAAGTAACTGGGTGAATATCAAGACCTGCCAGCACGTTGTCTGGTATCTCTTTTAAGTCACGTTCGTTAATTTTTGGAATGATCACTGTTTTAATTCCACCACGATGCGCCGCTAATAACTTCTCTTTTAAACCACCAATAGGAAGTACTTCACCGCGTAGTGTAATTTCACCTGTCATTGCAACATCTGCTCGTACAGGATTACCCGTTAAGCTAGATACAAGACCCGTTACCATTGCTGCGCCCGCACTAGGACCATCTTTTGGTGTTGCGCCCTCAGGTACGTGTACGTGAATATCACGTTTTTCGTAAAAGTCGCTGTTAATACGGAAAGTATCTGCTCGATTACGCACAACCGTCATTGCCGCTTGAATCGACTCTTGCATTACATCGCCAAGAGAACCGGTGTAACTTAACTTGCCTTTACCTGGCACTGCCGCACATTCAATTGTTAGCAAATCACCGCCAACTTCTGTCCATGCTAAGCCTGTAACTTGACCAATACGGTCGCCATCTTCAGCTTTGCCATAGTCAAAGCGCTGCACACCTAAAAAGTCTTCTAGGTTATCTTGATTGATGGTCACTATTTTAGTGTCCTTTTCAAGTAAGATATTTTTAACTGCTTTACGACATAGTTTCGAAATTTCGCGCTCTAGGTTACGTACACCCGCTTCACGTGTGTAATAACGAATAATGCCAATAATTGCGCTGTCTTCGATAACTATTTCAGACTCTTTTAAGCCGTTACGTTTAACTTGTTTAGTAATTAAGTGCTCTTTTGCAATGTTTAGCTTTTCATCTTCGGTGTAACCCGACAAGCGAATAACTTCCATACGGTCCAATAATGGGCCAGGAATGTTAAAGCTGTTTGATGTTGCTACAAACATAACGTCAGATAAATCGTAATCGACTTCAAGATAGTGATCGGCAAAATGACTGTTTTGCTCCGGATCAAGCACCTCTAATAATGCTGATGCTGGATCGCCGCGCATATCTGATGACATTTTATCGATTTCATCTAATAAGAATAATGGGTTTTTAACGCCCACTTTTGTCATGTTTTGAATTAGCTTACCTGGCATTGAACCTATGTATGTACGACGATGACCGCGAATCTCAGCTTCATCGCGTACGCCGCCAAGCGCCATACGAACATACTTACGACCAGTAGAACGTGCAATAGATTGCCCTAGTGATGTTTTACCAACACCTGGTGGTCCAACTAAACATAAAATTGGCCCTTTGAGCTTATTTGTACGCTGTTGTACTGCGAGGTACTCAATAATGCGTTCTTTTACTTTATCTAAGCCGTGGTGATCGCTATCAAGAATTTTTTGTGCGCCTGCTAAGTCTTTTTTCACTTTAGAGCGTTTTTTCCATGGCACATTAATTAATGTATCTATGTATGAACGCACTACAGTCGCTTCTGCAGACATTGGCGACATCATTTTAAGCTTATTGAGCTCTGTAGTTGCCTTTTCTTTAGCTTCATCAGGCATGCCAGAATCTTCAATACGCTTTTTAAGCGCTTCAAATTCATCAGGCACATCATCAAGCTCACCAAGTTCTTTTTGAATGGCTTTCATTTGCTCATTGAGGTAATACTCGCGCTGAGATTTTTCCATCTGCTTTTTAACGCGGGTACGAATTTTCTTCTCAACTTGCAATAAGTCTATTTCGCCTTCCATTAGTGCCATTAAATATTCAAGACGTTCTGTGACACTTGAAATTTCGAGCACTTTTTGTTTTTCAGGTACTTTAAGCGGCATATGCGCTGCCATTGTGTCGGCAAGACGTGCTGGCTCATCAATACCTGAAACCGAAGTTAGTACTTCAGGTGGAATTTTTTTATTTAGCTTTACATAGCCTTCAAACTGGCTAATTGCGCTTCGGATAAAAATATCTTGCTCTTGTTCATCTACAGAATCAGATTCAATAAATTGAGCATTAGCGACAAAAAAGTCATCGTTATCTACAAATTCTTCAATTTGTGCGCGCTGTGTACCTTCGACTAAAACTTTAACTGTACCGTCTGGTAATTTTAATAACTGAAGTACAGTGGCAATAGTACCGATACGATAAATATCATCTTGCTCTGGTTCATCTACAGTTGCATCTTTTTGTGCAACCAAGAAAATTTGTTTGTCTTTGTCCATTGCCGCTTCTAGGCATTTTATTGATTTTTCACGGCCAACAAAAAGCGGGATCACCATGTGCGGGTATACCACAACATCGCGCAGTGCAAGGACTGGGATTTCGACTCGGTCGGTTCTCTCAAGCGTCATTATAGTTTCTCTTCGCACTTCATTTATTTTAAAGATTACTCAAGTATATGGGGATAACCTAATTAAAGTTCAACAATTTTCCCTAACTCGATTAAATTAATTATAAAAAAAGGAGCCTAAGGCTCCTTTTTCCATTCAAATAGCTTAAAAACTATTCTGATGCAGCTTTATCTTGTTTATTATTTTCATAAATCAAGATTGGATCTGACTCACCTTTAATAACTGTTTCATCAATAACTACTTTGCTTACATCATCCATTGAAGGAAGCTCGTACATAGTATCAAGTAGTACACCTTCAACAATTGAACGAAGACCACGTGCGCCTGTTTTACGCTCCATTGCTTTGTGGGCAATTGCAGCTAAGGCATCATCGCGAAACTCAAGTTCAACGTCTTCCATACCAAACAATACTGAAAACTGTTTAGTAATCGCGTTTTTAGGTTCACTCAATATTTGTACAAGAGCTGCTTCATCAAGTTCTGTTAACGTAGCCACTACCGGCAAACGGCCTATAAACTCAGGAATTAAGCCATATTTAACTAAATCTTCTGGCTCTACATCTTTAAATGTTTCACTTAAAGAACGACTCGCCGCAGACTCTTTTACGCTAACGCCAAAACCGATACCGGTGTTTTTATGGCTACGTTGCTCAATTACTTTATCTAGGCCTGAAAATGCACCACCACAAATAAACAAGATTTTAGATGTATCTACTTGTAAAAACTCTTGCTGTGGATGTTTACGACCACCTTGCGGTGGAACAGAAGCAACGGTGCCTTCAATCAGTTTAAGTAGCGCCTGTTGAACGCCCTCGCCTGATACGTCACGCGTAATTGAAGGGTTATCTGATTTACGAGAAATCTTGTCAATTTCATCGATGTAGACAATACCGCGCTGTGCTTTTTCAACATCGTAATCGCACTTTTGTAAAAGCTTTTGAATGATGTTTTCAACATCTTCACCTACATAACCTGCTTCGGTTAATGTAGTGGCATCGGCCATAGTAAACGGCACGTCAAGTAGGCGCGCTAATGTTTCTGCAAGTAATGTTTTACCACTACCTGTTGGGCCGATAAGCAAAATATTACTTTTACTTAATTCAATGTCTTGCTTAGTCGATTGGTTACGTAGGCGTTTATAATGGTTATAAACGGCAACAGACAATACTTTTTTAGCATGGTCTTGACCAATAACATAATCGTCTAAGTGTTTACGAATTTCTTTTGGTACAGGTAGTTTGTCAGACGTATCATGCTTAGGAGCAATGTCTTTGATCTCTTCCCTGATAATATCGTTACACAACTCTACACATTCATCACAAACGTATACTGAAGGGCCTGCAATTAATTTACGCACTTCATGTTGGCTTTTGCCACAAAAAGAGCAGTATAACAATTTATTACTTTTGTCGCCGTCTGTAGGAGTGTCAGACATTCAGCTACCTCATTTTATTACGTTGGCCACCAAAACTATTGGCGGCTATTTCAATACGCTTTAACTATACCAAAATTTATTGGTTTTCGCATAGTAACTCAAAGTGGCAAACAGGCAGTCCTGCTTACCAAGCGCTTACTTTTTGTCGCGATTTGTAAACACAGAGTCTACCAAGCCGTAATCTACAGCTTGCGAAGCACTCATGAAGTTATCACGATCAGTGTCTTTAGAGATAATATCTAATGGTTGGCCTGTATGCTCAGCCATTAAGCGGTTAAGCTTATCTTTAATAGACAGAATTTCTTTAGCGTGTATTTCAAAGTCAGATGCTTGACCTTGGAAACCACCTAATGGTTGGTGAATCATCACACGTGAGTTTGGTAGGCAAAAACGCTTACCTTTAGCACCAGCAGTAAGTAAAAAAGCACCCATGCTTGCAGCTTGACCTACACATATTGTACTTACATCTGGTTTGATGAAGTTCATTGTGTCGTAAATAGCCATACCCGCAGTTACTGAACCACCTGGTGAGTTGATATATAAAAAGATATCTTTATCAGGGTTCTCTGATTCTAAAAATAGCATTTGCGCTAAGATCAGATTTGCCATGTTGTCTTCAACTTGACCTGTTAAAAAGATAATACGCTCTTTTAATAATCTCGAATAAATATCATACGAGCGCTCGCCTTTTGGTGTTTGTTCAACAACCATTGGGACCAATGCATTTAGGGGATCTGTAATACCAGTATTCATACTTATTTAATTCCTTATGCGCTTATACTTATCCTTATTATAAGGAAGCATAGTTATCGTTTTTCGCAAATTTAGAGCCAAAAACTAAAATGGCCCGGGCACGCTGTATAAACAGAGTAACACGAGCCATTTAATCGTTAGCGAGAGCTTAAGTCAATGACTTATTAAGCACCTTGCTGTGGATTCATGATGTCATCAAATGCTTTTTCAACATCAGTAACAACTGCTTTAGCTAAAATAGCTTCAACAGCTTGCTCTTCCATTGCTACATTACGCATTTGCTGCATAAGTTGATCATTACCTTTGTAGTATTCTACTACTTCAGTTGGATCTTCGTATGCAGAAGCTACTGTTGCGATTAATGCTTCAACTTTAGCATCATCAACTTTGATGTCGTTAGCTTTAATCACTTCACCTAATAAAAGGCCAGTTTTTACACGTGTTACAGCTTGCTCGTGGAACAATTCAGCTGGAAGCTCTGGCATGTTTTGAGCGTCGCCGCCAAAACGTTGAGCTGCTTGCTGACGTAGAGCATCAACTTCTTGATCAACAAGTGCTTTAGGCACTTCGATTTCGTTGTTAGCTAAAAGACCTTTGATTGCTTGGTCTTTAACGCTTGCTTTAACCGCTTGGTCTAGCTCACGTGTCATGTTCTTTTTAACTTCTTCTTTAAGCGCGTCTACGCCGCCTTCGGTAACACCGAATTTAGTTGCAAACTCTTCGCTTAATTCTGGTAATTCTTGCGCTTCAACTTTTTTCACTGTGATAGTGAATTGAGCCGCTTTACCTTTTAAGTTTTCAGCGTGGTAATCATCAGGGAAAGTTACATCAGCTACTACTTCTTCGCCTGCTTTTTTACCTACGATGTTATCTTCAAAACCTGGGATCATACGACCTTGGCCAAGTTCTAATGGGAAGTCTTCAGCTTTGCCGCCTTCAAATACTTCACCGTCGATAGTACCTACGAAATCAACTGTTACACGGTCGTTTTCGCCAGCAGCTGCATCAACATCAGCCCACGCTGCGTGTTGCTTACGAAGTGTTTCTAGCATGTTAGCTAAATCTTCGTCAGTTACTGTTACTGCTGGTTTTTCAACAGTAATTTTATCTAAACCTTGAACTTCAACTTCAGGGTAAACTTCAAACGTTGCTGAGAATTCTAAATCTTTACCTGCTTCAAGTGATTTAGGAGCGAATGTAGGCGCGCCAGCTGGGTTGATTTTTTCAGAAACGATTGCTTCAATGTAATTACGTTGCATTACTTCGCCAGCAACTTCTTGACGAACTGCAGGGCCAAAACGCTTGTTAATTACAGATACTGGAACTTTACCAGCACGGAAACCATCTATACGCTGTGTTTTTGACAGTTGTTGTAGGCGTTTTTTTACTTCGGTCTCAACGTTCTCTGAAGGAACGGTGATAGTTATACGGCGCTCAAGGCCTTGGGTCGTCTCAACAGAAACTTGCATGATTTACCTCAATATTCAATTTTGGCGACTGTTCGCCTTCCTTTACAAACAAAGTGTTCTGCATGAGTCTTGATAAAGTTTAAGCGGTTTTCCACACTTAAAAGCATCCGTCGCTACCATGAGACACCATTGCTGCTTTGCCCTTCGGGCACTATGTTAAACAATAGACGCGGCATTATAACCTAATATTTATGATAGTCGAGTATAGGGGGCAATTATTTGGACTAGATAAGGGACTATAAAGACTAACTGAATAAAAAACAGGCTAACTACGGACTAAATAGAATAAAATAGAAATTATTTAATAGAATTATAGGCTAACAGATTTAGATTTATAACTTAGAGGAGTTTACTTATTGTTCTTATTGGATAAGAAAATGGTCGGCGATGCAGGATTTGAACCTGCGACCCCTTGGACCCAAACCAAGTGCGCTACCAAACTGCGCTAATCGCCGACATTGAAGAGTTAACTTCTTTTTTCATACTGAACACTTAAACTGAGAGTTTAAGACCATTTTAAGAAAATGGTCGGCGATGCAGGATTTGAACCTGCGACCCCTTGGACCCAAACCAAGTGCGCTACCAAACTGCGCTAATCGCCGATATTCGTTGTAAATGGGGTGACTGATGGGGCTCGAACCCACGACAACCGGAATCACAATCCGGGGCTCTACCAACTGAGCTACAATCACCGCTATATTTACATGTTTTCAAATGGTGCACCCAGAAGGATTCGAACCTTCGACCGACGCCTTAGAAGGGCGTTGCTCTATCCAGCTGAGCTATGGGCGCATCGAAAACTTCATAGTTTACCAATAAGCTATTCGATTATAAAAAATTATAAAAAAATGGTCGGCGATGCAGGATTTGAACCTGCGACCCCTTGGACCCAAACCAAGTGCGCTACCAAACTGCGCTAATCGCCGAAACTTATTATTGCTAGCGAGTGACCTCGTTGACAACGGGGTGCATAATAGTGATTTGACGGGGTTAGGTCAAACGTTTTTTTAAGAAAACCAATCAAGTGCTCATTTTTAGTGCACAATGGTTAAATATTACAATAGTCGGCTGAATTTTAAACTATTTAACAGCTCAAACGTTATATACCTTAAAAGCAACTTGGCGCTGCTATGCTTTTCTGCGAAAATAGTAGGCACATTATAAAACGAGTTAAATAAAGAGCGTATTTTTCTTTATTAGCATTTTTACCCCTATTTTATTATGCATTCGTTTTTAGAGTATCGGTATCTAGTTAATTAACCCCAATTAAAGGTCACCCATGACGGCAAACATCATTGATGGTAAGGCAATCGCAAAACAAGTACGTAGCGCTGTAGCAGAACGCGTAAGTGAACGTGTAGCAAATGGTTTACGTGCACCAGGACTTGCAGTAGTACTTGTAGGACTTGATCCAGCAAGCCAAGTTTATGTTGGTTCAAAACGTAAAGCCTGTGAAGAAGTAGGTTTTATCTCTAAATCATTTGATTTACCAGCAGACACACAAGAGCAAACTCTTTTAGATTTAATTGACGAGCTAAATAATGATGCCGAAGTTGATGGAATTTTAGTGCAGTTACCACTGCCAAAAGGTCTTGATGCTGAAAAGATTTTAGAACGTATTACCCCACATAAAGATGTTGATGGATTTCATCCATATAACATTGGTCGATTAGCACAGCGTATGCCTGCCCTTCGCCCATGTACGCCTAAAGGCATTATTACATTACTTGATTCAACGGGTGTACGCTATAAAGGGATGCATGCAGTTGTCGTTGGCGCGTCAAATATTGTTGGTCGTCCAATGTCGTTAGAGCTTTTATTAGCAGGTTGTACTACCACTGTGTGTCATAAATTTACTCAAGACTTAGAAACACATGTTCGCCGCGCTGACTTATTAGTTGTGGCTGTCGGTAAACCTGAATTTATACCGGGAGATTGGATAAAAGAAGGCGCTATTGTTATCGATGTGGGCATTAACCGCTTAGATACGGGTAAATTAGTCGGTGATGTTCAATACAGTGTGGCCGAACAAAAAGCGCATTTTATTACACCTGTACCAGGTGGCGTTGGCCCGATGACTGTCGCAAGCTTAATTGAAAACACACTTGAAGCGTGTGAAAAGTATCACAGCTAAGCTGTTAAAAAATCAAAAAAGGGTTGCCATTTGGCAACCCTTTTTCAGTTTGACCTGAATTACTTTAAACGCTTACGCTTTACGCCACGTTGTTTTACCAGCTGAATCTTCAAGTATTACACCTAACGCATTAAGCGCATCACGTGCTTCATCAGCAGCAGCCCAGTCCTTACTAGCACGTGCTTCATTACGTTTTACAATTAATGCTTCAATTGTCGCAACTTCGTCGTCATCTTGCCCACCTTGTAAAAAAGCTTCCGGTGCTTGTTGAGCAACACCTAACACTTCACCGAGGCTACGCAGTATAAACGCTAACTTGCCAGCTTGACCTGCGTCACTTTCTTTTACGCGGTTTAATTCTTTAGCAAGTTCGAACAACACAGGTAGTGCTTCTGGTGTATTAAAGTCATCATTCATTGCTTTTCTAAACTTAGCAACAAACTCATTGCCTTCTAAGTCGCACTCTACCGGTACGACATCACGAAGCGCTGTATAAATGCGTTCAAGTGATGAACGCGCTTGGTCTAAATTTTCTTGTGAGTAATTTAATTGGCTGCGGTAATGCCCTGAAATTAAAAAGTAACGAACAGATTCGGCATCGTATGCTTTTAAAACTTCACGCACAGTAAAAAAGTTATCTAACGACTTAGACATTTTTTCTTTATTTACTTGCACCATGCCAGTATGTATCCATGTATTTACATACTTGCCGTTGTTTGCACAGCACGACTGGGCAATTTCGTTTTCATGATGTGGAAACTGTAAATCAGACCCGCCACCGTGAATATCAAAATGCTCTCCTAAGTGTTTTGAGCTCATTGCCGAACATTCAATATGCCAACCAGGACGCCCATCACCCCACGGTGATGACCATGATGGCTCACCTGCTTTGGCTTTTTTCCATAACACAAAATCAAGTGGATCGTCTTTATCTTGAGCCACTTCTACGCGAGAACCTGATTGCAACATAGTTAGATCTTGCTGAGAAAGCGCACCATATTGCTCAAACGTTGATACATCAAACAAAACATCGCCATCAGCTGCAACATAGGCATGGCCTTTTTCAATCAAGCGCTTAACCATAGCGATGATTTCATCCATATGGCTTGTAACTGTTGGTTCAATATCTGGGCGTAGCATATTTAGGCTATCAAAATCTTCATGCATCGCTTTAGTCATGCGCACAGTTAAATCGTTTATTGACTCGCCATTTTCATTTGCGCGTTTAATTATTTTATCGTCGATATCTGTAATGTTACGTACATATTTTAAATCGTAACCAATATGACGTAAGTAGCGCACAATAACGTCAAAACCAACAAAAGTACGAGCGTGTCCAATATGGCAGTAATCATAAATGGTGATACCACACACATACATGTCGATTTTGCCTTCGACCATAGGTTTAAATTGCTCTTTTTGTCGCGTGAGTGTGTTGTATATATTTACCATTTACTTTGAGTCCTTGACTATTTACTTGAACAGTTATGTTACCACTTGAAAAGCCCCTGCTCTAGCGCTTTATAACAAACCAAACATCTACTTTGTTAATCTTAGCCAACTACGATAAAATAGCGCCAATATTTAAACCAGATATAGGAAAACACATGGTTGTTCTACACACCAATTTTGGTGACATCACCATTAAAATGTTTGAGCAAGAAGCTCCAAACACAGTTAAAAACTTTTTAGAGTATGCAAATGCTGATTTTTTCAACGGCACTATCTTTCATCGTGTAATCGATGGTTTTATGGTTCAAGGCGGTGGTTTTGTACCAGGTATGGAACAAAAAGAAGTTAACGACCCAATTAAAAATGAAGCTAATAATGGCCTATCTAACAAGATAGGTACTTTAGCAATGGCGCGTACGCCTGATCCTCATTCAGCTACAGCGCAGTTTTTCATTAACGTGAACAACAATGACTTTTTAAACCACAGCAGCGAAACATCGCAAGGCTGGGGTTACTGTGTTTTTGCTGAAGTAGTAGAAGGCATGGACGTAGTAAATAAAATAAAAGGCGTAGCAACAGGTAGTACTGGTTTTCACCAAGACGTGCCTCTTGAAGATGTGATCATCGAAAGCGTTACTGTTAGCTAATAGTAAGTTTACCCACGTAATGTGGAGTATCAGCGGGCATTTACGCAATGTGTATACGCCCGCTTTATTTATATCGAAAAGACTGACCTATGACTCGCCAAACTTACTTTATTGCAGATTTACACCTAAGCGAAAACCGCCCCGACATTAGCGCTGCATTTTTTGACTTTTTAAATACGCATATACTAAATAAAGATGTAGATGCACTTTATATTTTGGGTGATTTTTTTGAAGTATGGGTTGGAGATGACTACATTACAGCGCTGAGTGCCGATGTAGCAAAGCATTTAAGCGCCGTTAATGATGGTGGGACACCTGTTTATTTTATACATGGCAACCGTGATTTCATCATGCGCAAGCAATATGCAGACATGGCCGCAATGACTTTACTCGATGAACAAACAGTCATTGATTTATATGGTACGCCTACCGTTATTTTACATGGCGACGAAATGTGTACTCAAGATACTGAGTATCAAAAATTTCGTAAAAAAAGCCGTGGTTGGTGGTGGCCAAAATTAATGCTTGCAATGCCACTTTGGTATCGTAAAAAAATAGCGCGTAATGCCCGTGAAAAAAGTAAGTTGAGCCAAGCTGATAAACCTATCGAAATTTTAGACGTTGTAGATGAAGCCGTGCTTGCCACCTTTGCTAAACATAACGTTACTAATATGATTCATGGTCATACTCACCGCCCTAATGTTCATACCTATAAAGTTGATGAACAAACGCTTACTCGTACAGTGCTAGGTGACTGGTATACCCAAGGCTCTTATTTAGTCGTTACCCCTCAATCACAAGAATTAATTAGCACGCCTTTCGCATAATTTAAAATCCTGACTATTATTTAACTATATATTTGAATAATAGTGAGAGGTTTAATGATTAAGCTGTTAATTTTCATCGTAGTAATTGCCATTCCTACCAAAGTATTTAGCGAGCAAACATGGCAAATTGTTACTGAAAACTACCCTCCCTATTTTAGCGAAAACCTTCCTGATAACGGTTGGTTATATGAAATCACTCAATCAGCCCTTAAAACTCAAGGCATTAATAGCGAAGCCGAGTTTACGACATGGGACCGCGCCCTAAAGCTATTAGAAAAAAAGAGAAAAACAGCTATTTTAGGCGCTTTTTATTCATTAAAAAGAAATGAAGTTTTTTACTACTCTCGCCCACTTGCAGTTGCTCATTCAGGAGTTTTTAAACGCAAAGAGAGTGCTATTAACTTCGATGGTACAGTTAAATCATTAACACCTTATAGTATTGGTACAGAAGACAATGCCTTTGTAAGCCAAGAGTTTACAAGAAATACTGAGCTGGCAATAACATCCACTAAAAGCCTTCCTACAAGTTTATACCTGCTACAACAAGGTCGTATTGATTTGGTCGCAGGCACTAAAGAAGTAGGGAAGTATTGGCTTGAGCACAATAACGAAGTTGATTTAGATAAGAATAAAATTGAGTACTTATTGCCAGATCTTGCTTCTCATAAACTATATTTAGTTTTCTCTAAATCAAATTACAGGGCAAAAGAGTACTTACAAAAGTTTAATAGAGGGATTGATATAATAATTGAAAACGGAAGCATTGCTGAAATCATGAAGAAACACAATTTCAGCAATCAAAAAACAGCTGAATACATTAATTTTTTAAAAGAAAATTAGCTTTCTGCTATTGGCAGGCCACTATGAAACTTAAAATCTTCATCCTGTGATGAAATTAATTCGGCTTCAATCTCGCCAAATTCTTTAACTCGTTCGGTAATATCAAAATCAGCAATTTCTTGCGCTAAAGTTAGATAATCTTGGTAATGACGGGCTTCAGAGCGCAGCAGCGAAATATAAAAATCACCTAAACGTTTGTCAACATGCGGCGCAAGCTTTGCGAAACGCTCACACGAACGCGCCTCAATGTAAGCGCCTACAATTAATTTATCAACAAGGGCGTTTGGCTCAAACGTTTTAACATGACGAAGCATGCCTTTTGCATAACGACATGGTGTAATGCTTTGGTACTCTACACCGTACTCGTCCATAATTTCGAGCACTTGGTAAAAATGATGCAACTCTTCTTTTATCAACAATACCATTTTATCAATTAAATCTTGTCCATATGGCGAATTAGATTTAGGAATTATTGATTTAGTTAGCTTATTTTTAGCCGCGAGATCACGCCAATTTCCTTCACGCTTATAAATAAGCGTTTCAAATGGCTTTAGCCACTCGAGTAAGGCATCACTGCCCTCTTTATCAACAGCGTATTTACGTATTAAAAACATCGCACTTTGAGCCGCTTTTAACTCACAAATTAAGTGATCGATTAAGATTACTGATAAGTTCTCTTTTTTAATTGCCTGCTCCACCCACTGCTGTGGGGTTGTACACACTAAAAAGTTATTGATCGGCTCTAAAAGTTGGCTATGTGGCACGTTGACTGCTCATTACTAAATAAATTTGATATGCCATTATTTTAACACGAAATTTTGTTTGGGATAAATCAAAGCCCTAACCTGTGCAAAAATGTTAATAGTGAGTTAACTTGACTTTGCAAAATAAGTGAACCATAACTGTACGTAGACTGTATAAAAATAAACCAACCAAAACAGTAATACGTTCCTTTTATGGAGTAAGCACTATGATACTAAATCACCTCTGGGGCATTTATGCTCACCCACTTGAAGAATGGCAAACAATAGATAATCGCCATGAAAGTCTAACCTATAGTTTGTCGCATATTTTACTGATTGCTTTGTTTCCTTCAATAATGGGTTATTACTCATCTGTTTATTTAGGATGGAGTATAGGCGCAGGCGATCCTGTATTTTTAACGCACGATAGTGCGCTATTAATTGCAGTTGCAATGTATTTTGCTTTAATAGCTGGTGTTTTTGCATTGGCGTATTTGGCTCATTGGATGGCCGTTACATTTGGCTCTAAGCCTACATTTACGCAAACACTTGAACTTGCAGCTTATACTGCAACACCCGTGTTTATGTCGGCGCTTGCCGCCTTTTGGCCTGTACTTTGGTTTGTAGTGTGTATTGGAATTATTGCACTAGCTTACTCGGTCTACTTACTTTATACCGGCGTACCAATACTTATGCATATTCCAGAAGAGCGTGGTTTTATTTATGCCAGCTCGGTTGTAACGTGCGGATTAATATTATTAGTTATTATTTTAGCTGTAACAGCTATGCTTTGGACAAATGGGATTGTTAGTCCAATGTTTACTTAATAAAGTTTAGCTAAAAAAGAGTCGTGTTTGATAGAAATGTTCCCTTTCTTTCCTTCGCAAAAAAGGAGCTAATTAGCTCCTTTTTTTATGTAACGACTTTTTATTAACTAATTATTAATCAGCTTCGTTTTCGTCTTGGTTGTGAATCTCTAAACTTGAAGACATCGCACTTTCGCGGGTGCTTTTTGCTGAATCGTTACGTAGCTCATCAATACGATTTAAATAGTTTTGATCAATGTCGCCTGTAATATATTGCCCATCAAATACTGAGGTTTCAAACTTAGTAATTTCAGGATTTTCTTGGCTAACCGCAGCTATTAAATCTTTTAACGATTGAAAGATTAAACCGTCAGAACCAATACTTGCATTAATATCTTCAACTTCACGTCCGTGAGCAATAAGCTCAGCTGCTGAAGGCATATCAATACCGTACACATTAGGGAAGCGTATTTCAGGCGCTGCGGATGCAAAGTAAACATTTTTAGCACCAGACTCTCGAGCCATTTCAACAATTTGTGCTGATGTTGTACCACGAACAATTGAGTCATCAACCAATAATACGTTTTTACCTTTAAACTCGCGATCAATTGCGTTTAGCTTTTGACGCACTGATTTTTTACGCATCTCTTGGCCAGGCATGATAAATGTACGACCGATATAACGGTTTTTAACAAAACCTTGGCGATACGGTAAATCAAGCACACGTGCAATTTCCAGTGCTACATCGCATGAAGTTTCTGGGATTGGGATAACTACATCAATGTCTTTATCAGCCCATTCGCGTGCAATTTTTTCACCTAGTTTTGTGCCCATGTTTACGCGTGTTGCGTACACAGACATACGGTCAATTGTTGAATCAGGTCGAGCAAAATAAACAAATTCAAAAATACACGGCGAGTAAGATGCTTTATCTGCACAACTAAGTGAATGAAATTCACCTTCTTCCGTAACATATATAGCTTCACCAGGGGCAACGTCACGTACAAACTCAAAACCATCCGGTTTTAACGCAACGCTTTCTGAGGCGAACATGTACTCAGTGCCTTTTGCAGTCTCACGTTTGCCAAATACAAGTGGGCGGATACCATTAGGGTCGCGAAAAGCAACAATACCGTGACCAATGATCATAGCAATTGTTGCATAACCACCGCTTACTTTATTATTGACCTCGGTTACCGCAGTAAATATATCTTCAGGGTCTAAATGCAACTTATCAGATTTACTTAGTTCATGTGCCATGATGTTGAGTAAGATTTCTGAATCAGATGTTGTATTTACATGACGACGTGCTTCTGAGAATAACTGCTCTTTTAAAGCTTCTGCATTAGTAAGGTTACCATTATGGGCAAGCGCTATACCAAACGGTGAGTTAACATAAAAAGGCTGTGCTTCAGATGAGCTTGAAGACCCTGCTGTAGGATAGCGCACATGGCCAAGACCAATCGTACCTTGTAGTCGTTTCATATGACGAGTGTGAAAGGCATCTTTCACTAAGCCATTTGCTTTGCGTAAGCTGAACGTATTATTCTCAATGGTAATGATACCCGCGGCATCTTGACCACGGTGCTGCAAAACAGTTAAGCCATCATAAATCGCCTGATTGACAGGGGATGTTCCGACTATTCCAACGATACCACACATGTAATTTATCCTCGCCGATTAACGGTTTACTGAATTTAAAAAGCTCGAGTTGTTTTCTAGGTACGAAAAGAACCATTCAACAACAAAGCCAAATTCTGGAATCAAAATAGAATTGCCCCACCAGTGCGTATTGGGTGCACCAGTAAAAGCATCAAGAAAGAAGAGTAACGCGCTCACGACCAACACGCCTCGTAGAGCACCAAACACTATGCCAAAGACACGGTCGGTACCCGATAAACCAGTACGATGTACAAGTTCACCTAAAATGTAGTTTAGTAAACCGCCTAACAGTAGCGTCGCAAAGAATAATATGGCTATGGCCGCCGCATTTCTTAAAAGGGGTTCAGAAATGGTTGTTAGGAAGGAAGCTAAATATTGGTAAAATAAGCTAGAGATGATAAAGGCGCCAGCCCATACCGCTAATGACATTGCTTCTTTTACAAAGCCGCGTATTAAACCGATGATGGTAGACAATACAATGATGCCAATAATGGCGTAATCAACCCAGATCATAAGAACCAATTAGTCGCTAATTTGGGGCGCATTCTATACCCAAACATCGTTAGTATGCAAGTTTAAACGGGAGATTACTGGGTTGTAGTTAATACAAAAAATTAACATTCTAGTCTAGGTATTGTGAGATAAAGATAATGATAAAAAAAATATAAATAAATAAAAAAAGGCTTGTTATACAAGCCTTTTTTAAATTATTTTGTTACTTCGTACTGCGTAACTTTACCATTTAATTTAGTAAGCTCTTTGAGCTGGGGGAGCTGCTTTTGTAATTCACTTTTATCAAGCGAAGGACCAACAAATACTTTGGTTAATGTCCCATTTGGGGTTTTAATCGGTTTAGTAAATGTTTTAAACCCTTCAGCCTTTAATTTAGCCTGTAATGCTTTAACGTTTGCAACATGTGAAAAACTACCTAATTGAATAACATAGGCCATACTCGTTAGGTTTTCATCACTTTTACGTGGTGCAATTGGCTCTGGCTTAGCTTGAACAGGCGCTTTTGTAATTGGTGTAGCTTTGGGTTCTATAGTTGCTTCAACAACTTTATCTTCCACAGCGTAATCACTCTCATCCATCGCGCTTTGCTGCTCAAAAGCTTCATCGTCAGCTTGAATGTCTTCAATTTCATCTTGCTTTAGTGGCTCAGCATTAGCCATATTTTCATCAATTGACTCTTGAAGATCGATTGTTTTGAACTCAGGGCGGTCTGGGATCGCTTTAAAGCCTTCTTTATAATGCACTTTTTCGCCATCGAGTATATTAGGGATAAACACAATTGCTGCGATCACCACTATACTTGTTCCGACTAAGCGATTAATAAAACTTGAGTTCACCGACATCCTCTCTATTTTTTAAAGTAATTAATAGCGCCAGCAACTGTAAAAAATGAACCAAATATAATCAACATAGTATCACTTTGTTGTTCTGGTAAAATTACATTCAGTGCTTGTGCCACACTATCATAGCTATTAATAGTATTATGATGAGACAATTCGTGCAGTGCATTTTGTAAATTACTTGCAGTGTCGCCTCGCGGGCCACTTAAGCTCGCTAATGACCACTCATCGACCAAGTGACTTACTTCTTTAAATACACCCGCTTTATCTTTATCAGCAAGCATAGCGGCTAATGCATGAATTTTAAAGCCTTTATCTTTATAGCTTGATAACTTATTGGCTAAATAACGCGCCGACTCAGGGTTGTGTGCTACGTCGGTAAAGACTAAAGGCTCAACACTTAACTGTTGAAAGCGCCCTTCGACAACTAAATTAGCTAAACAACTTCGTATAATTGATTCACTTGGTAATAAGTTTAAAACACTGAGCGTGGTTAATGCGGTAGCTGCATTTTGACACGGTATTGCAGGCTTATCTATTTCAAGATTATGTTCTTTATATTGCCAATTAAAGCTCTCAGCATTTTCTTTAAAAATAAAGTCACTGCCCGACAGCGTCATGTTGGCATTAATTTCTTTGCCGTAATCAGTCATTGTGTGAGGAATATTTAAATCCCCTATAATAGCGGGCGTATTTTCACGAAAAATACCGGCTTTATCATAAGCCACTAACTCACGGGTATCACCTAAGTACTCTTTATGGTCTAAGTCTATAGTGGTGATCACGCTTGCAAAGGGAGTGACTATATTTGTGGCGTCAAAGCGTCCACCTAAACCAACCTCTAGTAATACATAATCGACGTTACAGCGTTTAAAAATTGCCAACGCCCCCAAAGTACCATATTCAAAATAAGTCAGAGCAGTGTCTTTACGGCCTTGCTCAAGCTGGTGAAAAGCATCTATATGAAATTGGTCTGCCAATTCTTCCCCATTAACTCGTACACGCTCGTTATAACGAATTAAATGTGGAGATGCGTAAGTACCCACACTGAAACCTTGCGCTAGCAATAGCGACTCTAAGCACCGTGCTGTGGTGCCCTTACCGTTTGTACCGGCAATAAGAATAATTTTACTTGGAGTGTTTAACAGGCCAATATTGTTAGCAACATTAGCAACTCGTTCTAAGCCCATAGCAATGTTGGCTGGGTGAACACTTTCTAAATAAAAAAGCCAATCATCAAGGCTTGATGATTGGCTAGGAATTTTTTTTGTCATAGCGTGTAATCAGTAAAGCTGAAATTTACGCTACTCTATGCTCTTGTTCCGTAGAAGGCAAGTTCATAAATTTAGCTAAAATGCGTGCAAGGGTATCGCGCATTTCACGGCGGTCAATAATCATGTCAATTGCACCGTGTTCAAGCAAAAATTCACTACGCTGAAAGCCTTCAGGTAATGTTTCGCGAACTGTTTGCTCAATAACACGAGGACCTGCAAAACCAATTAACGCTTTAGGTTCTGCAACGTTAATATCGCCCAGCATAGCAAGCGATGCAGATACACCACCCATAGTTGGGTCAGTCATGACTGAAATAAACGGAAGACCTTTTTCAGTCATTTTTGCAAGTGCAGCACTTGTTTTAGCCATTTGCATAAGCGACATAAGCGCTTCTTGCATGCGTGCACCGCCTGATGCAGAAAAACAAATAAGCGGCATGTTATGCTCTAAACATTGATCAACAGCATCAACAAAGCGAGCGCCAACAACAGAAGCCATTGAGCCACCCATAAATGAGAACTCAAATGCTACTGCTGCAACTGGAATGCCTTTTAATCGGCCTTTCATAGCTACAAGTGCATCTTTTTCACCACTTGCTTTTTGGGCTGCACTGATACGATCAGAGTATTTTTTAGAATCTTTAAACTTAAGAATATCTTTAGGCTCATGTTGTGTGCCAAGCTCTTGACGGTCACCTTCATCTAAAAAGTGCTCCAGGCGCTTACGGCCACTAACACGCATGTGGTGGTCACACTTAGGACATACGTTTAATGACTTTTCTAATTCAGCTTTATATAAAATTGAATCACACGATGTGCACTTAGCCCAAACACCTTCTGGGATTTCTTTACGACCTGATGATTTTGTCGTTTTAGGTAAGATTTTTTCTAGCCAACTCATTTGCAACTCTCTTAATGCTGTTCTGTGTCGCGAGCCTGCCAATAGCAATTAGCAGACAAATTTTTTCAATTAAAACATGAATTACACTAACGCGGTATAAAAAACTGGTCTTAGTAGTTAAAAGTGTTCATAAAAAACACTAACGGCAACCATAACTAAATTTCAGCGTCAGGTAAAAACAATGGACCTAAAGGCATTTTAGGAATATTAAACTCTTCAGGATAATCGACATCAACCAAGTATAAACCTGCAGCTTTAGCTGTAGCACTTGCTTTAGCACGCTCTTTACAATCAAGTAATTCTTTCAACCAAATGGGCTGTTGCTTATGTATGCCAATATCCATCAAGCTCCCCGTTATATTACGTACCATGTGATGTAAGAACGCATTCGCCTTAATATCAATAATAACGTAACACCCTTGGCGCTGTACCGATAAATGATGAATAGTGCGAGTCGGTGTATTTGCTTGACAATGGATCGCTCGAAAAGATGTAAAATCGTGTGTCCCGATCAAATACTGACAGGCTTCCTGCATTTTAACTTCATCTAATGGGTGATGAAAATGCGTAACCCCTTCGTTTAACACCGCTCCTCGAAAAGGAGAGTTATAAATAATATAGCGGTATCGGCGAGCTGTTGCACTAAAACGAGCATGAAAATCGACAGCAACTGGTTGTGCAAAGCGAATAGCAATATCTTTAGGCAATAAGGTATTCATACCCATTGTAAATGCGACCATGTCACGCGAAGCTTCAGTTTCAAAATGTATTATTTGACCTGTACCGTGCACACCCGCATCAGTTCGCCCCGCACATACTACTTCAACTGGGTGATTACAAATACGCGACAATGCCTTTTCTACTTCTTGTTGTACGCTATTAACATGTGATTGACGTTGCCACCCACTATAGCGTACGCCGTTGTATTCAACTCCAAGTGCTACTCGCATAATTACTGCTTTACCTACTGTGCTAATGAACACGGCATTTTATGCTATCTCTCGACGCAATAAAAGGAGGTGTGCGGTAATACCCTTTTTATTAAAAACATGAGCATTTTAATGAATCAAATAACTTAATAATTACGATGTAAATTATTCTTTTATAACAATTACATACTATAAAATCCGCTTCATTAATGCGTTGCTTTCCCTTGTTATAATTAAACTAACATCCATAAAAAAACCCTTAATTAGAATAACCAATTAAGGGTTTTTTTAACAATTTGTTATTTTAGTTTCGCTTTTAAACTAAGTGCCTCTTCTTGAACTTCTTCTGGGCCTTTGTTGATGACATCCTCAATGACCTTGAGCGCAGAATCAAAATCATCAATTTCAATATAAGCACGCGCTAAATCTAGTTTAGCTGAATAACCACCACTTTCAGCATCAACATCGGTTGGGTTATCACCAGCAAGTAATGCATCAAACTCACTCAAACCGACATCCATATTAACGTCGGTGTAAGGTTCGTGTTCAAGTTCAGCCTCTTCACTTTCTTCTAATAATGAATCTATATCTACAAATTCATCATTATCAAGTTGCTCAATATCACTACTTTCAACAAGTGGCTCTTTTGTAGTTAATGAGTCATCTTCCTCTAATTCTTCTTTTAGCAAGCTGTCAAAGTCGACATCAAATTCACTGCTATCCTCAGCACTTAATTCTTCAGGCTCCGCTAACTCACTAAGTAATGAATCAAAATCAGTTTGCGTCAAATTTGACATAAACTCTTCATCAAGTTCATCGTCAGAGCTAATATTAGTGCTACCTGCTTCATCTGAGTTTGTTAACTGTGCTTCGCGCTCTGCATTTGTTTGCTCTTGCTGCTCGTCTGATAACTCATCAGTTAGCGCTTGCTCTAAAATATCTTCGTCAAACTCAACATCTAAGTCAGAAAAATCGTCTTCAATTAAAATTTCATCATCAAAATCGTCTTCTAAACTATCTAAATCATTATTTTCAGAAAGCGCATTTGATAAGTCCTGCTCAGCTTGGCTGGAAGCGACTCCCTGCGCCTCACCGTCTAAATCATCACCTTGTAATTCTTCGGGGGTAAATGGCAACTCACTTTCTAGTGTTT